>JBBQXO010000077.1:0-21883 GCA_038209595.1 Chitinophagales bacterium | reverse complement strand
ACACTGCTTTTGTAACGGTAATGTATCTTAAATGTATCCCAGGCTGCTGGTACACACGGGGTACAAGTCAATTGGGTTCCTTTGCGCCGGAGCCCGAGGAAAGACTCGGTAATGAGCCGGTACATCCATCCTGCGGAACCTGTGTACCAGGTCCATCCGCCACGCCCGGCATGAGGGGCACGTGAATACACATCGGCTGCAATCACATAAGGTTCCACTTTATAGCGGGCAATATCTTCAGCGGTTTTACCATGGTTTAACGGGTTGATCATATCCAGCAATTCCCATACCCGTTCGGGTTTGCCTAAGTGAGCAAAAGCCATAATCATCCATACCGCGGCATGGGTGTATTGCCCACCGTTTTCTCTTACACCCGGTACATAACCTTTTATATAACCGGGGTTCATATCTGATTTATCGAAGGCGGGCTCAAGTAATTGAATAATCCCCACATCTTTTCGAACCAGATTTTTATACGCCGATTCCATAGCAGTTTTCACCCTTTGTGAATTGCCCACGCCCGACAACACCGACCAACTTTGAGAGATGGAGTCAATCTGGCACTCATCGTTGATTTTGGAGCCCAGTGGGGTGCCGTCGTCAAACCAGGCACGTTTGTACCATTCCCCATCCCAGCAATGTTCCTCAATATTTGCTTTTAAGGTGGCGGCTTCGCTAAGGCAGGTTGCTGCAAAAACGAGGTCATTCTGCAAATCAGCAGTCGCAGCAAAATCGAGAAGGATTTTGTACAAGAAGAAGGCAAGCCACACACTTTCTCCTTTGCCCTCTGGCCCTACTTTATCAAAACCATCGTTCCAATCGCCAGTGCCAATAAGGGGCAAACCATGTATGCCAAAGTTCAGGGCATGTTTGATGGCGCGAACACAGTGCTGATAGAGTGTGGCCGGACTATTGGCTGCAAAAGGAAGATCATAATAAGATTCTTCTTTATTGCCTAAAGGTCGCCCACTGAGAAAATCAACAGGTATATTGAGCAAATTAACATCCCCTGTATGAAGAATATAATTGGAGGTTACGAAAGGCAACCAAAGGTAATCGTCCGAAATACGGGTACGCACCCCACGACCAATTGGCGGATGCCACCAATGCTGCACATCTCCCTCTTTAAATTGCCGGGAGGCCGCAAGCAATATTTGCGCCCTTGCAATCATGGGCCTTGTTTGCAGAAGCGACATAGCATCCTGCAACTGATCCCTGAAACCGAAAGCACCACCCGATTGATAAAAACCGCTTCGGCCCCACATACGCGAAGAAAGCGTTTGATAGGTGAGCCAACCGTTGGTAATGATATTTATGGCGGTATCCGGTGTTTCCACCTGTAAGGAACCTACTGTTTCTGCCCAATATTTTTTTACCTTTTCCAGCGCAAGCACAGCCATTTGTTTTCCCCTGAATTGCTTGGCAAGGATAGTAGCTTCGTATAAATCTTTGCCTGCTCCCATCCTGAAAATAATTTCCTGCTCTTCACCATTAGCTACATAAAAAGGTACTTGTATGGCTGCACAGGGGTCCAAAGCCAGCCCCACTTTCCCGGAAAGTTTTGTGCGGCCCATGGCATCGGGGTTTTGCAAATTACCGTTGCGGCCTATAAACTCTGTACGGTCCCCGGTAAAAGATTTTTTCACGTAATCCACATCAAAAAACGCTACCCTATGATTGAACTCGGTGTTATATTGGTTTTTTGCAAATATGGCTCCGCTTTCGGGATCGGTTTCCGTATGAATGTGCATCGCTGTTTTGGTACGGATATCACCCAATATCCATTCCACATAACCTGTAGCGGATAAATGCCGTGGCCGTCCTGAGTAGTTGCGAACTTTTAATACCGTGAATTTAATCGATGAGTTTATGTCAACAAACACGGTCATTTCGGTATAAATGCCATCTTCCATATGTTCGAAAACACTGTACCCAAATCCATGTCGGGTAATATAAGGCGTTTCTCCACCGGCAGGCAGCAAGGTAGTGCTCCAAAAATGTCCGCTTTCTTCATCTCGTATATAAAAGGCCTCGCCGCTTGCATCGGTAACCGGATCATTACTCCAGGTAGTCAGTCTTAATTCGTGAGCATTTTCGGTCCAGGTATACGCCGATCCACTAGATGAAATAACGGTTCCGAAAATTGGATTGGCAATTACATTTACCCAGGGCACAGGCGTTTTATGCATCCGGTCTGTAACAATTACATACTCTTTTCCATTGGGTACAAAACCTCCCAATCCATTGAAAAAGGTAAGGTCTTTTGGCAATGGCAAAGCAGCATCTGAACGTGGCGAAATTTTGTTTTTTGCAAATGAGGGCATCACTATTTTTACCAGATCTTTTTTGTTTACATGATCCGCAAGCGATCCGCCACTATCCGAAACTATAACCCGGGCAACTGTTTGAAATAAAATCCGGTCTTCGTTTGAAATCTGATCAGATGCCCTCAAAAAAATGCCTCCCTTGGTGCCATTTAATTCTGCCGGAATCAATGCGAGGATATCGTTTTGAAATACCTGCCTGTATCCGTTATGCTCTTCATTCCAAATCACCAGATCGGTAACAAGACCTTTTATGCGCCAGTAAGCATGTGCTTGTATCATTTGTCTGATAAGCTGTATGTTATCGAGGCTTTCAATTTTTAAAAGTACAATGGGTAAATCGCCCGAAATGGAATAGCCCCATAAACCTGATTGCTGCCGGTGGTTATTGATCAAAATGGAAGGGTTGGCCCGATACGAATGATTTGCAAAAAGGATGGAGCTTGCGAGTCTGCTGTATAATTGTGCATCGCCCTCGGTGGCGTTTATCTGCCGCAATACTACCTGACTATGCGACCATGCCATTTCAAACACACGGTCTTTGTGTGCTTTATTATCGTAATATTTACTAATCAACCCCTCACAGATTTCTCTGCTCTCTGCCACCCCGGTCACCAGGGCAAAGGTTATGGTTTCTTCGGGCTCAAGGGTGACCCGGAACCGTATGGCTACTACCGGGTCGAGCACTGAACCCTCACTGCCACTGAGTTTACCCGGTTGATTCATTGCCTTTGGATTCACGATTGTATTGCCATGACCAATAAATGCCATCCGGTCAGATTCAAAGGATATCTCTTCGGCCTTTTTGCCTTCAGTAGCCATCAGATGAAACATCCACGGCACATGTTCATCAGCAGAACGTGGTCTGCGGGTACAGAGTATGGCATTCTTATTTGGAATAATTTCTGTCTGCACAAAAAGATTGCTGAAAGCCGGGGATATTAAATCGGATGCAACCCCTGCGAGCACAACTTCTGCATAACTTGTCAACTCAAGGGCTTTGCGTTTACCAGAACAGTTTGTTACATGCAACCTGCGCATTTCAATATCATCCTCTGGCGAAACCACTATTTCTGTATGGATATCTATTTCATTTTGGGTAATATGAAAATCAACGCGACCCTGTGAATAAGCTACTTCGTAATGGTCTGCTTTTTTTAAGGCTGGCTGATAGGTATTGGACCAAAAAATATCCTTTTCCAGATCGCGGATATAACAAAACGTACCCTTGTTGTCGCAGGTTATATCTTCTTGCCAGCGGGTAATGGCAATATCCTTCCATCGACTATATCCCCCCCCGGCATTCCCAATCATTACATGATATTTGCCGTTGGATAAAAGTTTAATCTCCGGTATAGGCGTGTTGGGTGTATGTATGATTATTGTTTCAAGCCCGCTTTGGGTATAGTTGATATCTGCAATATCTGTGGTATGGGCAAAAAACGAAGTTGCTTTTGGAATCCGCTCCTGCAACAACAACAAGGAGGCCTTAAACTGTGGTTCGGCTTCAAAAAGTTTTTGCATCGGTTTATCGCGCAGCAGGTAGGACAAAGCCAAAAGGCTCATACCAAGGTGATGCGACATAAAGGAATAAACAATAGCGCTTGTTTGACCACGCGGTAATCGGGAGGCTGTGTAATCGATTGCTTCATACAAACCGTACCGGCCTTCCACTCCTTTTTTGTGAAACAGCTCCAGATTTTCACAAGCTTTCTCCGGGGCTACCATCAGCGCCATCACTGTTGCATAAGGTGCAATCACAGCATCTTCTTCAAGCCCACGTTTCAGCCCGAGCCCGGGAGCTCCAAAGGCACGGTACTGATAATCAGAACTTGAATTAATCATATTGTAACCCGACTCGGAAATACCCCATGGCCGGCCAGTTTTTTTGCCATATTTTATCTGCCATTCCACTGCCGTTCTTACCGTTTCATCCAAGAGTGTGTTTTCGTAAGTTGGCATCACCAAAAGCGGCATCAGGTATTCAAACATAGACCCACTCCAGGATAACAGAATGGAACCTCCCTCAATTTTGGTTAACAACCGCCCTAAAGCAAACCAACTTTCCTCCTTAATTTTTCCTTGTGCAATGCAAACAAAAACGCAAAGTCTTACTTCGGAAGCAAGCAGATCATAATAGCTTGCATCTATCCTGTGTTCCTGCACACTGTATCCAATGGTAAAAAGATGGCTGGTTTTATCGTATAAAAAATCCCATTGCATATCGGCGAATACATTGGCCTGCTGCGCAAGAAAACCGGAGGTTCTAATCAAAATATCTGCTTGATCAATGGATCTTTGGAGAGTAAAAAGTATGGTTTCCAGCCGCATATTTTCATCTTCTGCAATAATTTGCCTTTTTTTCGCCTGAACGATCTCCTTCAAAACTTTTGTTTGTTTTGAAAATTCAAACCAGGTAGTATGTATATCAGGGATGGCAACATCATTGGATGCATCAGGCTCAGCCTGCCATAAAGACCAAGGGGCAAAAATTTGAAATTGCTGGTCGATCTGTTCTACCTGTTCTTTAAGTAATAGTTTCCAACGGTAAGATTCGCTTTGCGGATCGTAAATGGATTCTTTATAAAGGTTTTGAAATTTTCCAGCCAATGCTTCATAAAGTTTTTGAATTTCTCTTATACTGGTTTCTTCCGTATTGCAAATGGCATCGAGGTCTATGGATAGTTCTTCTGGTATAGGGGAGATGTTCTCGTCCAAAGTATCTTTCCATACCCGAAAAGTATCCCGCAAACCTGCAAATAATTGAAGCGGAATAATTTTTTGAAAAGGTACTGCTAACAAGCCTTGCCGAAGTACCAGTAAATGACCTGCAAGGTTACCACTGTCAACTGTAGAAATATACCTTGGGTTCAGAGGATGCAGGGTTTGGGTATTGTACCAATTATAAAAATGGCCGTTATAGCGTTCCATTTCATTCATAGTGTGGAGGGTATTGCCTGTTCTCTCTATAAAAACACCAGTGGTAATATAACCAAAATCGTTGGCGCTTAATCCAGCCAGTAGCGAAAGCCCTATGTTCGTAGGGGAAGTACGATGAGCTATTTCTTCTACAGGTTGTTCCTGATAGTTATCCGGTGGTAGCCAGTTGTCGCCTGCCACCACAAAGGTTTCAAAAAAGTTCCAGGTTTTTCTTGCCAATTTCTGTAAAAAGATATGCTGATCTATGGAAAGCATGGCTCCCTGCTTTTCCAGTGGTTTACTGGCAAACCAAGTAATAAATGGTGCAATCAACCATAGCAGTAAAACCGGTGCAGCTACGGGTAAATTTTCAGGAGAAAAAACCAATAGCAGTACAAATACGAGCACCGTTAGTACGGGTTCTATCCACATGGTGGCATAGGAAGCAGGCAAACCTGTCTGACGGGCAGGTTTGCCATGAGCACTCGGGTTCCATTCGAGTAAATTTTTTCTGGATACAACCATTCTCCAAAGTGTACGGAGGATGGCACTCAGGTTTGCATAGGCTTCGTAAGGCAGGCAAATAAGCGTGAACAATGTCTTGCCCGCTATTTCCCTAAGTTTTACTACCGAATTTTTAATGTGGTTCAGGAGTACCACCTCATCAGGTTTCCGGAGCGTATCCCAAAGCGAGGTAATAAAGATGGGGAAAACAATAATGGCAGAAACAGCTATAGTCCAGAAAAAAGCAGAAGGAAGTACCAACCAGGATAATAACAATAAAACGGTGAGCGAAATGGGTACGAGACTGCGCCGCATATTATCAAAAATTTTCCAACGCGATAAAGCAGAAATGGGGTTTTTATAATACTGTTTATCAGCACCGGTTACCCAGGGTAAAATCCATGCCAAAATTTGCCAGTCGCCCCGGGTCCAACGCATTCGCATTTTCATGTCGGCCGCATAGGTGTTGGGGTATTTCTCAAACAGTTGCACATCGCTTAATAATCCTGAACGGATATAACAACCTTCAATAAGATCGTGGCTGAGAATGCGGTTCTCCAGAAATTTACCTTCCAATACTTCATGAAATATTTCTACATCATATATACCTTTTCCTATATAGGAACCCTCTCCAAACAAGTCCTGATATACATCAGACGATGCCCTTGTATAGGGATCAACACCAGGTTCATTACCATGCATGCGGGTAAAGCGCGAACCTGTAATATCAGGCAAACTAATCGTAACCCTCGGTTGTAAAATACCATAGCCTTTTGTTACCCGCTTCTTTTTAACATCGTACCACGCGTGGTTCAGAGGATGAGCCATGGTACCAATCATTTTCCAGGCAGAGCTAAGTGGTAATTGGGTGTCGGCATCTAAAGTGATAACATATTTAATTGTCTGATATATTGTCGCACTTCCAACGATTACTGAAAAATGCTTATTTGGCACGCCTCTCAATATGGCATTCAGATCCGATAATTTACCGCGTTTTCTTTCGTAGCCCATCCAAAGTTTCTCCTGTGGATTCCATTTGCGGGGCCGGTGAAATAGAAAAAACAGATCAAATTTTTCACTTTGATATTTTCGATTTAGCGCTTCTATTCCATTTTTTACAGTATCTAAAAGCACCTGATCTTCTAAAAGGGATTCCTGAGCAGCATCGGTAAAATCAGTAAGCAGCCCAAAATATAAGTGCTGTTTCCTGTTGGCGAGAAATCTCACTTCAAGCGCTTCAATCAAACTTTCAATTTCACTAACCGTGCTAAGCATAGCAGGAATAATGACCATTGTGCTGGAGGATACCGGAATTTTTTCCGAGAAATCCATCCTCGGCAGGATGTTGGGTTTCACCAATAAGGTAGCAAAAAAATTAACTACAGAAATGGCAAGCTGACTAGCGCATATTACGGCAAGTATGCTCACAAGCAGCAGCAACCAAATATTATTTGATTCGGTATGTACCTTTAAATAAATAGCCGTCCCGATACCAGCGGTAATAAGAAGAATAAAGAATAAATAAATGGGGAAAGCATATTTTTTTGTAATTCTTTGAAATGTATTCAAATAGGAAACGTCCATATTAGCAGCTTTCCTCAATAGTACTTTCCCCTCCCCAATAAGGTAGTAGCCAACATGCGCAATCCGTTGATCAATTCCCGATGCCGGTATATTTTGCTTTACCAACTGTATGGTAATACGGGCTATTTCCTCCTCAGCAAGATTGCTTTCTTTTGCAATGTTTTCTACTACATGCCGGTATCGGTCACGGGTTTCAAAATTCATCCCTGCATATATGCCATCCGGATCTTCTAAGAGTATAGTATTAACAATACTTTGCGATTCTACAAAGGTTCTCCAATCAATGCCACCAAGCAAACGCAGACTCGCAATACTGTTGCTGATAGATACCTGATCCGCGGCCTGCTTCTGATTCTCGGCATTTACCAGTTCAGCTCCGGTAATACCGCTACCAGATAATTGCTGTTCAATCCAGTTTAGCACAAGAGCGAGATCAGGACCCTTACCACGTAATTGCCGGATCAATTCAGACACAAAAGCGCCCACAATCGGCGGGTTCGACCGTGCCATATCGGACAAAACAAGTATCAATTCTTTAGGAACCTTCTCAGCGGTTTTAATCATTTTTTCCGCCCAGTAATCCGCAAGGTTCCTATCTACTTTATCAATGCCAATACGTGCCGAAACCCGTCTTATATTTTCAATAAGCGCCAGCCGAAGCATAATGGGAACCGACCATAATTCGCCTAACCTTAAGTGTGTAACCGTTTGATAGGCTTTTACAAAATTACTCAGGCTACCGATATCTATTCTGCCATCGCTATGAGAAATAATTTGTAGTGCTATGTCGTAACTGCGTGTCATTCCCAATACACTACCTGTTGATAGCTGGGGCAAATCTTCGCTGTAATTTTTTGGGAAATGGGTTTTAGCGATACGGATATGTTCTTCTATCAGATAGAAGTTGTCTATCAGCCATTCACCTGCCGGAGTAACCTGCAAGTTCTTTTTTATGGAATCAGCAAGCAATTTACGTACTTCCTGTAAAGTGATTTCATTGTCGGCAAGTCGTTTTAGCAAATGGTCTTTTGCCGGTTTTGTACTAAGTGTGTGGCGGGTAGCAAGCAATTTGCCAAAATGCTCCATTTGTTCAGAACTGAAAAGTTCTTCCCGCATGGGTTCCTCGTTCAAATAGTTCAACTTGGAATCTGCTACCTGAAAAAAGTTTCTCATATTGGATATGAGCTCATGTGCTGCAGGGATTAATTTTAGTTTCATAGGTTCATTTTTTTGTGCTCAGCCATTCAGCATCTACTTTTTATTAGCTCACCAGTATGCCCTGTCTCCATAAGGCAGGTAACTCTTAGTCGGAATACTCAATAATCATCCATACTGCATCTATATCCTTTCCGGGGCATATGTGCTGATTGTACTACAGTTCATGGGATTTCACAAGTTCATTTATTTTAGCAATTATTCCACATTAATAACCCTCAAGGTCTCACACATACTGTTTTACTTATGATTTTACTCAAAAAAAACACATCTCCCATTTTATCAAATACGCTTAATCGTAAAGGAATTATAATGAATCAGCCCTCCTTATCAAAATTATCTGACAGTTTATACTTCTTTATCGTAAATAATATTAAATCCTGTATTTCTCTTCCTTTATAATTTTTTTTAAGGACATATCAATAGATTAAAATAGCCTCTAAAATACGATAAATTTCTCAATTATTTTTATATCAGTTCATGAATCCTTTTTTAGACCAATTATCCTAAAAAATACTTTCTGACAATACTTTCATTACCTCAAAATTTTAATAATTTTCGAAGGCAACCCGCCGTTAAACGGATTTCTGATACTGTTGAAATAATCGATATCAAAAATATTATCAGATGTACTTTTATTGGTTTATTACCCTACTAAATTTTTTCTCCCTATTTTTTATTCTATTATGTTAACAACCATTAAACACTTGTATCAATATTATCATTTTCCACAATCCATTTCTTTGCCTCCTCTAATCCGTCATTAGAAAACACCCTGACTTCAACCGGTAACAAGCGACCAAAGAATTTCGTAAAGCCTTTGATCCATTGATGGTCAGAAACCAAGGCAACACGCTCCCAGGCAGAAAAATGCTTTATACCCACTTTGGCATCTTCCATCATTGCCTTCATACCAAAGCCGGTAAAGCCCGCACCGAGATAATAAAGCATGCGACTTTTTTCATTTGCTTTCAATTTCTCATCTACTGCAGGAATTAAAATATCCTCGTAATCTGTACCTGATACTTTCCCCTCTGCTTCAATACCTAAAACATAGCCTGGCAAACCGTTCATTACTTTAAGCATAGTGTATTATTTTTTTATATTATTCATTAAATTCATTTCCAAAGAATTGTTACTTCCAAATCTATTTTGACAAAGCCTCAAATCCTGATACTACATCAAAAAGTTCCTCATCAATAGAACTTTGTCGCAATCGATGATATTTTTTATTGAGCTCCTCTAGCAAATCTGAAATATTTTTATCCGCACGTTGCATCGCATCGAGCCGGCTCGCATTTTCACTGGCCAATGATTCTACACAGGCCTTAAAAAGAGAAGTAAAAAGATAACCATTGATTAGTGCCATTAGCGTAGATTTTACATCTCCTGCAATCTGTGGAGGTAGCTTTGTAGGCCACTGAATCTTTTGCAAGGTTTCCTTCCATTTATCATCCAATGGCAAAAACCGAAGCATTACAGGTGTATAACCTGATATGGGTTTGGGTTGATTATGAAAAATATAAATGGCCGTAACTTCTTCATTTTGCAGATGCTTCTGGCTCTTGCTTAAAAGTTCCGATACCAGCGGCGTGACCGATTGAATATCATTTGGCACCGGATATAATTTTGAAGTGGAAAAGCCTTCATCTAACAAAAGCAATTGCACCCGTTCACCTACTGCCCAAATATCTTTTTTACCGGGTAAATCTTTAAGAGACGCAGATACAAATTTTGCCATGGAATCGTTGAACTGTCCAACAAGCCCCTGATCAGATCCAAAAACAATGGCACAAATCACTTCTTCCGAATACTTCTTTAATACTTTTTTTTGAGTTATGGCTTCAATTTTTTCTGCTTTAAAATAAGCGATAATGCCTAAGGCTATGGTATGATAATAATCTGCCAGCGAAGTGACTGCTGTTTCGTATTGAACAATATTAGAAGCCGCCATGGCTTTCATAGCGCTTACAACTGATTTCAGGTCCTTTGCCCCTTCCGTTTTACTTCGTAAATTTACTAAAGTATCCATAGCTACTTATTTTGAATTGAGTTGGATGAATTCTGAACTGGATTTGAATTATCCCGGGTTGGAGGAGGCTCCTCATTTTCCTGAAATGGACTCAGTATGGTTCCGGCAATTTGTAAAATAGCTTTGGAGTCTTCCTCACTCATTTTAGCATTTGAAAATAATCGCTTGATTATCTCCCCGGGGAAATCCTTAAAATTTTGGAGCAGGGCATCCTGTGCCTCCTGAATTTTCTCCAGTGGAATGGTATCGAGCAAACCATTTTTCAAGGCAAGTAAAATCACCATTTGTTCAGATACCGGCATCTGTTGCAGTTCGGGCTGCTTCAAACATTCCCGGATGCGTTTTCCATGTGCAATGGTGTTTTTAGTACCCTCATCAAGCCTTGTACCAAAACGGGCAAAGGTTTCGAGTTCTTCAAACTGAGCATATTCAAGTTTTAATTTTGCAATGGAACGATAGGCAGGTAACTGAGCCTTATCACCCACACGGGAAACCGATTTACCTACGTCTACCGCGGGTAAAATACCCAACTCAAAAAGCTTCGGGGACAAATAAATCTGACCATCCGTAATGGAAATCAGATTCGTAGGAATATAAGCTGATATATTCTGGGCTTCCGTTTCAATAATAGGCAATGCAGTTAGGGATCCTCCCTTCAATTGATCACTTAAATGGGTGGATCTTTCCAATAACCTTGAATGGATATAAAAAATATCACCGGGAAAAGCTTCCCTTCCCGGTGGTCTTCTTAACAATAAAGATAGTTCGCGGTAAGAACGGGCATGATGGGTAAGGTCATCATAAACAATAAGTACATCCCGCCCCTGTTCCATAAAATACTCTGCAATGCTGGTGGCAGCATACGGCGCAATAAATGCCAATCCTGGAGAACTATTTCCTTCCGCCACCACAACCACCGTATATTCCATGGCGCCCTTTTCCCTTAAGTTGGCAATTACTTTTGCAACTGCGGAAGCCCGCTGCCCGATGGCACAATAAACACAAATTACATTCTTATCATGCTGGTTAAGAATGGTAACAATGGCAATAGCTGTTTTGCCGGTTTGCCGATCGCCTACAATTAATTCCCGCTGTCCACGGCCAATAGGAATCAGCGCATCAATTACTTTGATTCCTGTTTGTAAGGGGGTGGTTACCGGACTACGATCCATAATAGCATGTGCTTTTCGCTCAATGGGCAATCGCTCAGAATGAAGGATCGGTTCCTTATCATCTAATGGCTTTCCAAGTGGATCAATCACTCTCCCTATTAATGCATTGCCTACCGGAATATCCATTACCCTCCCGGTGCGTTTAACCTCATCGCCGGCTTTTATCAACGAATCTTTCCCTAAAAGAATGACCCCTATTTCCTCTTCATCAATATTATAGGCAATACCAAAAAGTCCGTTTGAAAATTCCAGCAGTTCCTCAAACCCAGCACCCGGAAGCCCGGAAACAGTGGCTATACCGGTAGATACACTGGTAACCAAACCCACTTCCCGGGGCTTTATAGAATATTGGAAATCTTCTATAGCCCTATCTATGTGGTAAGATGTATTCTTAACGATATAATCAGTTTCCTTCACTTGCATATATTTTTTTAAGCCTCCTGCTTTACTTTTTCTTTACTTGTCTGAGAAACATGATCCTCTAAAGAATTTAAGTATTCAGAAAAACTCCATGACAGTTTATACCCATTGGTAGAAAGTTCAATACCGTTGATTATTTCCGGTGCTGTTATAAATCGCAATTTTATTTTTGCTTGAAGTATTTCATTTACGGCATCATTTATTTCATGCTGTTTATTTTCAGGGAGCACAAAGGCACTTCTTACCAAAGTTTCCTTTGAATTGGATTTGAAAGCATCAATGAACTGTTTCTTCTCTTCCTCTTTTGATTCTTTTAATTGCTTTATAAATTCATTTACGGATTGCTCTTCAAGGCTTACAGAAGTAATATCAGTGAGTACCTTTCTGGTAATAGCAAATACTTGTTGTTGGGTTTTTTCAGCAATCCCGGACGCTTCTTGCTCCTGCTGTTCCTTTGCTGCCTTCAGGATATCAGAGCGCAATCTGTTTGCTTCTACTTTTGTTTCTTCCATCAATTTCTCTTTTTCTGCATTTGCCTCTGCAAGCGCTTTTCCCATTAAGTCTTCTCTTTGTCTGTCAAAATCTTCCTGTTTCGTTTTGAATTCATCCTGTGCTTTTTGAGCAGCTGCCTTTTGCGCATCAGCATCGTTTAATTCGTCCTTTATTTTTTGCTCCCTTTGATCTACAGCATTCAGAATGGGTTTATAAAGAAACTTCTTTAGCAACCACACCAAAATGAGGAAATTAATAACCTGCGCCAATACAGTAAACCAGTTAATTTTCATTAGACATTATTTTTTTCTGCGGGATGAATTTTGCAACAGCACTTTCCTTCCACATATCTTTTTGTTTTACTCATTTTTAGAAAAAACTATTTTGCAATAACATGATTCCAGAAAGGATTGGCGAAAATGAGTATCATAGAAACCACAAAACAGTAAATTGCGGTGGACTCAATCATGGCCAATCCCACGAATAATGTTCTTGTAATGGTTGGGGCAGCATCAGGTTGTTGTGCAATAGAGCTCAAAGCTGATGACACTGCTTTACCTTCGCCTATGGCGGGCATCATGCAACCAATAGCGGTTGTAATTCCTGCTGTTATAATTGATGCTACTGCAATGAGGGTTATACTATCCATATTTTTTCAATTATTATTTGTAATTAAATCTGATTTCTCATCCTTTTTTGAATTATGCACAGCCGCAGTGATATAAACAGTGGCGAGTATGCTGAAAATATAAGCCTGTACCACCCCGGTAAGCAGACCTAATGCATTCATAATGACCGGAAAAATAAAAGGGGATATGGTTAATAAAATAGCAACAATCATACCCCCACTCATAATATTACCAAACAACCTTACAGCTAGTGCGAGGGTCCGGGAAACCTCGCTGATGATATTAAAAGGCAACATGATAAAGGATGGTTTCAAATAGGAT
The DNA here is from genome assembly GCA_038209595.1 of Chitinophagales bacterium. GTDB lineage: Bacteria > Bacteroidota > Bacteroidia > Chitinophagales > Chitinophagaceae > Phnomibacter. The sequence goes on along the minus strand of JBBQXO010000077.1, from coordinate 8,271 downwards.
TTCAGATAACCACCCAAGCCACTTTTTTCAATACCATAAAACGGTACAGCCACAAATACACAAAAAGCCATAGCTGTGGTAGTAGAAAGAGAGGCCGTTGGAGGAGTGTATCCAGGAAAAATAATACAGAGATTTGCTACCCCTATAAATAGAAATAAGGTCCCGATAAAGCCAATGTATTGTTCCGGATTTTTTAATCCGATATCCTTTATTTGACTTTTCATTCCTGTTACAATCATTTCGAGAATACATTGCCAACGCGAAATGGTGATATCCGTTTTAAGCTTTCTTGTTACCAATCTTGCTGATACGATTAATACCAGCATTAAAACCCATGTAGTAACAAGGGTTAAATTAATAGAAATAAAACCATATTGCCAAAATACAGTTTGATCAGGACTAAGTTCCATGACGTGACTCCTTTCTTATTTGCAATTCTTTTCTGTCAATTGATTTGGTAAAATGAATAACAAGGAAGCGAGCCATAATAAAACCAATAAGACAGAGAATTAGTTTTTCCCAATCGGATGACCCAATTAAATAAAAGCCAAGCATGACGATACTGACCCTGATAATAAAACTACCCAAAACCCATAAAGCCGGCATTTTGGCGACTCTTATTTTTTTTACCGTGTACCAAAGACCTCCAAAAAATACAATTCCCAGTAAGATTCCAATAATTATTGGGAAAACCCTGATTGATAATTCATTCATCATTTTCTTCCATTTTGTTATGTATTTCTCTATCTTCTTTTTCAATCCAATACCAGGCTATGATACTTCCTGCCATAATGCCTCCGATTAAAAAAGTTAAGGTCCATGAAAATGATTGTGGATACCTTTTATCCAACCAAATCCCAAATACAGCACCCAGCAAAGAAGGAACCGCTACCGACCATCCAATCATTCCCATCATTCCCAAACCAGACCATATACCTTCCTTTTTTTTCAGGGCCTTTAACTTTCGCTTTTCCTTGCTGGAAACTTCCTTGATAAAAAAATCATTTTTCTTATAATTTCCAGCCTGTTCCATTTTTTAATTCTTATGCAGTTTGTCGAAGCTGTAAATAAATCCCATCTCTAATTTTGCCACGACGGTACTTGCTTCTTTTTGATTTTCATCCCCTGTTTGAAAATCCTTTTTGACCAGATCCCCAAGTTTACCGAGGTCTGCTCCTCCAATAGCATTGCGAACAGAAACCAAAACCTGATCGCCAGCTTTTATCATTACCCCTTCATCAACCGCTACATAATGGATTTCTCCACTTTCTGTTTCATAGGTAAAAATCCCCGGCACCAACGCAGCAACACAGTCTAGCCTTTGTGGCAATAATCCATAAGAACCTTCACTTGTTTCCATTACTATCCGGTTAATATTTTTCATATCAGCAAAGACTTTAAATGGTAATAGAATTTTAAGATTCATTAAGTTGGTGTTCATGCTCATTTCATTTTGTTTATCTGTATTGGTTCTTAACTTAGAACCGTTTCAACAATCCTCTATTATCATAAAGAGGTCACTCTCTTTTACCGCACATTTCCATGGCACCCATTGTTACTAATTAGCACGCCCGAATCCAGTTTCTAAAGAATTTCACTGATTATCATATCCTGAATCTGTGCAATCCGTTTAGTTCGTTATGTTAACCTGCCTTTTTCTTTACTTCATTTATGGAACCGATCATATAAAAAGCACTTTCCGGATAATCTTTAAACTCATCAGCCAAAATCCGCTCACATCCATCGAGTGCCTCTTTCAAACCTACTTGTTGTCCTTTGATACCGCTGAATCGTTCGGTTGTGAAAAAAGGTTGGGTAAGAAAGCGTTCAATTTTCCGGGCCCGATTGACCACATTTCTATCTTTTACAGATAACTGTTCCATACCGAGCATGGAAATAATATTCTTTAATACTTCGTATTGTGCAAGCGTTGCTCTTAAATTTTGTGCAAGGTCGTAATGCTTTTGTCCAATAATGCCAGGCGTTGCCATTTTGGAATTGGAGGACAAAAGATCAATAGACGGATATAAACCTTCGCTTGCTTTTTTTCTTGAAAGGGCAATAGATGCTGAAAGGTGAGAAAAGGTGTGTACAGCAGCAGGGTCTGTTAAATCATCTGCCGGAACATAAACTGCCTGAATGGAAGTAATTGCACCGGCATCAGTATGAGCTATCCGCTCCTCCAACTCCGACAATTCTGTTCCCATAGTTGGCTGATACCCTAGTCTTGACGGCATTTGCCCCATCAGACCAGATACTTCCATACCTGCCTGTATAAAGCGGAAAATATTATCAATAAGTAACAATACATCGCGGTGCTCGTCATCCCGAAAATATTCGGCCATAGTAAGTGCGGCATGACCTACCCGAAAGCGTGCTCCCGGTGGCTCATTCATTTGCCCGAACAGCATCACCATGTCTTTTAACAGGCCCGCGTCTTTCATGGCATTATACAATTCATTCCCTTCGCGACAACGTTCGCCAATACCACAAAACATACTTACTCCCTGACTATGTCCAACCATGTTGTGGATCATTTCAGTAAGCAATACCGTTTTGCCAACACCTGCACCACCAAATAACCCTGCTTTTCCACCCCGTTCCAATGGCATCAGCACATCTATGGCTTTAATTCCCGTTTCAAAAATTTCGGATGTAACCGCTCTTTTAGACAAGGAAGGCGGGGATTGATGAATATTACGTCTTTCTCCTTCAGGCAGTGGCTCAAGATGATCAATAGTATTTCCAAACACATCAAACATCCTGCCTAAAATAGCTTTACCAACAGGTACCGTGAGTTGCTTGCCTTCCGATTCAACAACCATGCCTCTTGCAAGACCCTGTGTTGGATTTAGGGCGATACCCCGAACCACATGCCCATCCAATTGTGATAATACTTCAATAGAAACCTGCATGTCCTTCCCTGAAAAAAGCAAAGAATAAATAGGTGGGAGATCCTTATCAAAAGCAACCTCTACAACACTCCCTCTTACAGAAATAATTTTTCCATATCGAATAGTTTTGCTGATATTTCCTACGTCTGAATCCATTTTTTTCTACCCACTTTGTGTAATACTTACCTATTGCAATGAATCAAGTTCATAAATAACACGTTTGCAAGGAATGATTATAATCATGCCCTGTTATGACTTTGTCTAGTTCCGTTATGAATGTATTTATATAATTAAAATAATTTTTCCTCTATTATTTCAACAGTTGCAGGATCAACCAATCCATAATTATACGACACTAACTTTGTATTTTTTTTGCCATAATTTATGCGGTTAAGCAAATGGCTTATTAATGCGATACGTGTTTTATGCTTGTTGCATGCATTTACTACAAACCATGGAGCGGAATTGAAATTTGTTTTTAACAACATTTCATCCCGGTTATCCGAATAATCTTTCCAATGCTTTAGTGCCACCTTGTCTATGGGACTTATTTTCCATTGTTTCAGCGGATCTTTCCTGCGGTCGTCCAACCTTTTTTTCTGTTCCTTTTTGCTGATATCCAGGTAATATTTCAAAATAATGAAACCTGCTGCTTCCAGTCCCTTTTCAAATGATTCTACCTCAGAGAAAAACGACTCGTACTGTTTGTTGGTGCAAAAGCCCATAACTTTTTCAACACCCAACCGATTGTACCAGCTTCGATTAAATAGAACAAATTCTCCTGAAGCAGGTAAATGAGCAGTATAGCGCTGAAAGTACCATTCCCGTTCCTGAATGTCGGTAGGCTTACCCAATGCTACCACCTTGGTTTCCCGGGGACTCAAGTGTTTAATTATTCTTTTAATGGTTCCATCTTTACCTGCCGCATCTCTACCTTCCAGTATTACGAGAAGTTTAAGACCCGAAGAAATGACTTGACTTTGCAACTTCACTAATTCAATATAAAGTTCATGTAATATTTTTTTTCTTTCCTTTTTCTTTTTCTTTTTGTTGGAACCATTTACTTCTAATTGAGGTTGCATGGATCTGTTTAATATTTTGATTCTTTCTTTCAAGCCAATTTTTTAACCTCTTTTGGAAAAATTGATTAATTTCTATTAATAAAAATTGGATTACATACTTTTATGTATCGGATAAAATATCTATTATACGTTTACACTGGTATACCAATTCACATATTGCATACTAACGTGTTGTCAAAACTACTTGTCCAGAGGGAAATTGCACATTGGCATCATCCTCTGCAGTAATAAAAAAATCTGTAGGCTTATTGGTACTCACAGCCTTTAAAGAACTTTTCAGAGAATTAGATAAAAAACTACTGGAAGAAACAATTTGCCCGATATTTTTTGCCGCGTTTCCATCTGAATTCATCCAAACTACATAAAATTCCTTAGACGGACTCAACCTGTCAGGATTGGCTAACCGCATCACATCCAGATCAATATCGTAGTTGTTATTTTTATCTTTTTTAACCTTTACAGATCCTTCCGCGGCAGGTACAACCGATGAGTTTTGAAAGGACATTTTTCTTGCACAGGAGCTTAAAGCAAACATAAATAAAAGAACAGCACCAATACCGTAAAGACTTCTAACTGAAACAGCAGATAAATTAATTTTTTTCATGATAATTTTTTTAAACATTTATTTCGACCTTATAATACATTTAAATTACTTTTCACATGCAGCTTTATTCCCTTCGGCACACTTGCCAACCGGACTATAGAAACCCTTTATATTGTAATTGACATGTAATTAACCATTAATTGTAAATTGCATTCATTTATAAATTAAACCACTTTGGATTTTAAATTTAGAAACCTAACCAAACAGGGATTACATCTGTAGATCAGCGTGAAATATCAATTTGCTAATTTAACAGAAAAGACCAGTAAATTCAAATAAAAATTGTTGAGGTATTGAAACCTTTATTGATTCCAGAGATGAAACTTACAAAAGAATTGTCAAATATTAAAAGATAATAGAATAAAAATCAACATGTCGCATTAAAGTATCTCTTTTTCTATTTCTTTTCTATCATCAACATTTCCTCCACAATCCATTTTATAAAACCATCTCAAAAAGGAACCGGGAAACAACCATTTATATTTCATTTACTGGTCTTTGTTTTCTGGAAACCATTCATTTACAAAACTCCATAAAGAACGGCTGATTTAATTACATTATCATCTGAAAATGTTACATTATTCACACTTGTAGAATGGAGAAGGAAATATATTGATCAGCAAAATAATAACTGAAATATATCATACAAAAAAATCAAGATAGAATAAAAAAAAGTAAAACAGCTTAATAAAAATTTATACTAAAGAAACCCAAAGTCTCGGATAATATTGTTAACCTTGAAAGGTTAATCAACAAGCGTTTTTGCAAGCCTCCCTTTATAGATTTTTAAAAGTCCAAATAACCTATTAAAACCATTACTTAACCTTTGGAGCGCAAAACCTGGGAACAACTTGTTTCCTAAAATGAAAGGTCTGCAAATTCAAGTGAAAATGGGTAATCCTGGTTCAAATTCCTGCAAGGAAGTAATCAATGAACTTCTGTCCATCTTTCATCAACTATTCCACCTCTACACAGCTAATAAAATAGCCACATAATGGCAAACAGCCGCGGCCAACACAAAGAAATGCCAGAGTGCGTGATTATAAGGATTTTTTTCATTTAGGTAAAAGATAACCCCCAATAAATAAAGCGCCCCACCGATAATAATCATCGTCATTACGATAGCAGGAATATGAGTAAAAAAAGTTCTTCCGCCTACCAGCAGACTACACCCCATAGCAACATAAATAATAGTTGAAATAACATTCCATTTACCGGTAAAAAAAACTTTAAAAAATATCCCCAATGTAGTCAGACTCCACAATACGATGAGCAAGGTAATGCCAAAAGTATTGTTCATATAAATTAATAGAAATGGCGTGTAGGTGCCAGCTATCAGGAAATAGATACTAATGTGGTCAAGGATTTCGAATACCCGCTTTACCTGTGCATGTTGAAAGCCATGATATAATGTAGAAAAAGTAAAAAGTTGCAAAAAACAAAATCCGTAAATAGCGGCTCCAATAACACCCGGGGTATTATTGCTTTTTATAGCAAAAGCTATTAAAATAGGAATACTTACAATGCCGAAAATAATGCCGAAGCCATGGATGATACTGTTTATCAGTTCCTGTTGAATGCGTGTATTTGACTCAGGCGTTTGCATGAAAATGAATTAAGGCTACTTATTGCTAATGGGGAACAAGTTACGAAAATCAGTACACCCTTGATAAATAAAAATAACCCGTGCTAAGGAATGGATGGAAATTATAAATTCAAAGCGTTTCTCATGGCTTCGGGATAAATTTCTTGTATATGACTGTAGTATTTGGAATTACTCCAATAGCTGCAACCTTATCCTATTGAACGCTTTAGGGTATTTAACACCGAAAAAATTAAATAGGAGCGGAAATAGACTCTTCAGAATAAAGCCGAAGGCTATTTTGCATTCCTTATTCATTTTGCTTGCAGTAGCGCTGACACCATTTTTTCGATGCTATAAAGGATAGCCATAAGGTTAACCAATTGGTTGGACGAAATAAATTTTAAAGGGTGTTCCAGTAATTCATTTATTTTACGCAAAATTTCTTTCATTGATCCTTAGCGAAGAACAAATACTCCTACTTGCTCCTGATGAAGCCTCCAAAAAATCAGGCAAGGACCTCTCGAACCCGGCTAAATGGGTAAGCAAGGGTGCTAATGAACAGGCCTTATGGGGCGAAGCGCAGGGAAGTGGCAGCAAACCTTATCAAACACAGGTTGACCAGCAAAATATCGCTTTTAAATGCTCTTGCCCAAGTCGCAAGTTCCCCTGTAAACATGGCCTTGGCTTGTTGCTTTTTTATGCGAAAAAGCGGGCAGATTTTAGCGAAACTACTGCTCCCGATTGGGTTACAGCATGGTTGAGTAAAAGAGCTGAAAAGGAAGAAAAAATAGCCGATCCGGTGGAAAAGCCGGTAGACGAAGCCGCCAAAGCAAAACGACAACAAGCCCGTCAGCAAAAAGTAGAAGATGGGATAGAGGAACTAAGGCTATGGCTGAAAGACATTGTTCGGAATGGCATTTTAGGTATGGCAGATAAAGGTTTTGCCTGGTTTGAAAATATGGCACGGCGCATGGTGGATGCACAGGCAGGCGGTTTGGCCACCATGGTGCGCAACCTTGGCGATACCAACTTTTATGCCGAAGGCTGGCAAAGCAGGTTTATGGATCAGTTGCTCAGCATCTATATGGTGATTGAAGGATATAAAAACAGTAAAAGCCTGAATGATTTACTGCAACAGGATATCCGATCGCTGATAGGTTTTACACAAAACCAGGATGAATTGAAAGAACAATCCGGCATCAGCGATAACTGGCTGGTACTTTGTAAACAAAACCTGGAAGTTGATCATATCACTACGGAAAGAAACTGGCTGTATGGCATTGAAACCAAACGCTATGCCCTGGTATTGCAATTTATTGTAAACGGGCAAGGCAGACAGTTTACCCTCACGTCAGGTATGGTTATTCAGGCAGAGCTCGTCTTTTTCCCCTCGGTTTCACCTTTGCGGGCCATTATTAAAACCCAGACAGCTTCCACTCAAACAGGAGACGTAAATGCTTTTGCCAACTGGAAGGAAGTGCTGGAAACGGAAACTATGCGCTGCAGCATGATACCGGTAAGTGGTGATCGTCCTTTTATAATTCAACAGCTAAAACCTGTGCAATACAACGATGAGTGGTGGCTGCAGGACGCTTCCCAAAATATGATGCAAATGAAAAATCAGCACAAAGCCATCTGGAAATTATTGGCGCTTAGCGGTGGCGCCGCCCTAAATATGACAGTGATTGGCAAAGAGGATCAATATGAGCCGGTGGGCGTTTGGCAAAGTGGAACGTATACAATATTATAACCAACAAAAAAGCAAACCCGCAAATGCAATTCTGGAATCATATTATTACCACATCTATGATAGGTACCGATAAAAAAACGGTAGCAATTACAGATTTGCCCGATAGTTTATCATCAGCCGCCACAACCATCCTGGAGAATAAAGAAACCGATAAAGAAGATATCTTTTTGCAGCTTGCTTCGCTTGCATTTAACTACAGGCAATGCGCTGTATCATCCCTGCAAAAAGAACAGGTTACCCTGCCCCCTGCTCCGGCTGAAGAAAAAGAATACTGCCATAGCCTTGCCCATCAGGTTCTGAAAGACATTCTGAGCGAAGAAAGTATACCCTTGCTGAAGTTTTGGCTCGAGCTTTGC
>JBBQXO010000076.1:0-22254 GCA_038209595.1 Chitinophagales bacterium | reverse complement strand
TGGCGCATGGCATAGAAGTATGGGATGATCCCGGTAAAATAAACCGGGCTTCTATGCAACGGATGGATCGGATCTTGCCCGTCAGCCGTTTTACCTTACAAAATTTGCAAAACGAAAGCGGTATTTCCCCCGAAAAACTTTCTTTATTTCCAAATTGCCTCGATCCTTTTTTTGCAGCGGCACCTATCCCGGAACCAATTGTGTGGAATAAATCATGGCGGCTTGATGTGCGCTACCCCTACCTGCTTACGCTGGCAAGATTACGGGAAACAGAAGAAGCCAAGGGTTACGGACTGGTAATTGCTTTGTTGCCTGAGTTGATAAAAGAGATTCCCGATTTGCGGTATATCCTCGCCGGTAAATGGGATGCGCCTACTTATACCTGTATCCGCCAATTGGCCGATACCCATGGGGTGGGGGATCGTGTTTTGATGCCGGGTTTTGTGCCGGCGGCATCGCTTCCGGCTTTGTACAATTTGTCACAGGTATTTGTGATGCCGAGTACCAAAGAAGGTTTTGGGATTGTGTACCTTGAGGCGGCCTGGTTTGGGTGTCAGGTGGTAGGTTCCTTTGCCGGTGGCGTACCCGAAGCGCTGATGCAAGGAGCTTTAGGTGCTCTGGTGCCACCGGGTGATAACACAGCATTGAAAACCGCCATTTTAAACTCGCTGCAAGCTGGCCGTTTACAAGGAGAAAGATTACAACAAAGACGTGAAAAGATAGCTTCGCAATTTGGATTTGAAGCTATGAAATCAAGAATAAAGGCGCTGTTGAATTCCTGAAAAAATTATAGACAGTTGCTTTCGAAAAAGGCTGTTCCCAAAACGGGGGCAGCCTTTTTTGTTTTACTGCCAATCGCCGTACAATACAAATCCCGCCCAGAAAAAAGGATGCTCATAACCGGGCATCTGACTGACCTCCTGCATGGCCATCCGCAATGCTTCCACTTTGGGATGCTGCTGTAGATTTTTGTAAAAAGACTGCATCAGATAATTGGTGCTTTGATCGTCCACCTCCCAAAGCGAGGCGACCACACTACGTACCCGGTTGATTAAAAACGCATTGGCGGGGCTGATGTACCAACCTTTAGAAACCTCCGCCGATACAGCGGTTTCGCAGGCACTCAGTGTTACCAAATCGCAGCCTTTGATGTTGAGTCGCCGGATATCATACAACGTCAACTTGCCCCCGTGATCAGCTCCCGGGTCGGGTGCGAATACGAGGTAGGAGCTGTCGAAATCATTATAATTTAAAACACCATGCGTGGCAAAATGTACATAATGCATCGTGGTCAGGCTTTCGGTGGCTTGTTCCACAGTGGCGTTTTTTTCAGTATATACCTGTGCCGTTTCATAGAAGCTGGCAATTTTATTTACTTCCACACCTGCACTTTGCAAGGTATTATCGGGGTTGCCAAAAGCGGCGAAACTTGCCCGGTTTCTCCGGTTCCAGGGCAGGAACAATTCATTGGGGCTGTTGGTGTAAAAAATATTTTTTGTAGCTGCAATGTATTCAAAATCGCCTTTTTCATTTTTATGCCCAAGCGCATGAAATGGCAGGTGGGTCAGCTTTCCATTGGGGATAAGACACCAACTTTTTTTGTCTTTTATTTCGGGTAATACCGGAGCAAGTAATAATTCAAACAATTGTTCTGCGCCTGTTTTTACATCCATCGTAGGCTTGGTTTTATTGGGCACTTTCCCTATTTGTGTCCGCAAAACCAAGGGCCCCGCTCCGGCAGGCCGGTTGGGGTTTTTCAGGGCCTTCAGCCATTCGGCGGTGGTATTAAAAAAATCGGTGGGGATAGTACCGGTTACAATTCCGGTATTTTCCTGTGTTGCCCAAAAGATCATCAGTTCCCGGTCGTTCACCACAAACATCAGCATCGCCATATCTTCGGGCAGGTAGGTATGCAGGTTCCTGAATTTTTCGGGGTTCACCTGATTGGCAAAAAAGGTTCCCAATTCGGGATAATCCTTTTTCAGTTGTTCTATATAGTTCAGGTATTCTGCTTCTGCTATGTTTTGTGTTTTTTCCAGGGCAATAATCTGCCCGGCCCTGCCAAGACTGTCTTTTTTGGTTTGTTGCAATGCATTGCCCACCGATTGTAATTGCTGGAATTTTTCCTGTGCAGTTTTCAATGCTTTTTGTTTTTCAGCATCTTCGCTGCCGGTAGCAATACCACCGGCAAGATCGCTTAGTGCTGCTGCCTGTGAAAGGTTGGCATATTGCCAGGCTTCTTCCTTTTGCCCGGTTTTGGTAAGGGCACTCATCAGTTTAAAATATAGATCTGATTTGGCCGCTTGTTTTTTAAAGAGATTACCGGCTTCATCGCCACCATATAAATTGGCTGCCTGTTTGTTTACCATAGCCACTGCTTCCTTTAACAACGGAATCGCCTTGACGTACTCTTCCTGTTGATAGGCATCGAGCCCTGCCTGATACAGGGCTTCCCAGCTAAAGGAAGGGATCTCAAAAATACGGGCTGTTTTTACCGCAAGGTTAAAATAGAATCCGGCACTGTCTTTATTCTCTACGCCCCGATAGGCCATACCAAGATAAGCGACTGCCTGCTGATAAATGATGAGGTCGTTTTTAGCAGACTCCTCAGAAGTAGCCACTTGCAATAAAGGGATGGCTTCCTGATAATGTTTTTCGTCCACCGCTATTCTCCCCAGCATCAGCGAAACAAAGTTGACCGAACGCACCAGTTTTTTGGTTCGTGCAACGGGTAAATATTTTTTCAATAAAAAGCGGCTGCTGTCTGTATTGCCAAGGTAATAATGATTTTCGGCAAGCGCGCCCTGCAAATCCACATACAATTGATCTTCGAGTAAAAAGGGTCTTATGGCCAGTGCTTTATGGGTGTAATCGAGCGATTTCTGATAATCCCCCTGATAGTAAAATAGTACCACAAAATTGATCATCCCTGCTGACCTTGCCCACGGATTATTGTATTTTCCAAAAAGACTGTCGCTTTTGCAATACCAGTTAAAGGCTTCTTTAAAATTAAAAAGTTTGCGGTTAAAATCTCCACGGAGCGCATAGATGGAAGCAAGGCTGTTGGTATTGCCTGTCTCCTCATAATATTTAGCGGCGCTATCAGCCAGCGCCATCCCGGTTTCAGTTTGTCCTTGTTGCAGCAGCATCCACGCTTTGTTTTGGTATATGGTTCCCAGCTCTAGTAAATACCTGCCTGCCTGTGCTTCTGCCAAAGCAGAGTCCAGCAATCTTTCAGCCCGGTTGTATTGCCCCATGTTTTGATAATTGGCTGCAATACTGCTTTTAAACTGCAAGGCTCTTGCTTTATTGGTACTGTCGAAAATTTCAATGGCTTTCCGGTAAAAAGCATTCGCACTTTCAAGGTTCAGTTCCCATTCTTCATCCCTTGCCAGACTAGTATAATAAAAGGCTAAGGCATGCGATTCGTTCAGTGCTTCAATCAGTATTTTGGCATCGGCGTACCATTTTTTTCCAGCGCTAATTTTTCCATCATATTTATTCAGGATACCCAGGTTCATCATGGCATAAGCGGCCTGCGCTTTTAAACCTGCTTCCAAACTTACCAGCCGGCAACTGTCATAATATATCATCGATTGTTTAGGATCGGACTCCATGGTAAGCGAGCCCAATTCAAAAAGGGCATCGGAATAGTCATCTTTTTTACCCAATGCTGCCAGGGTATTTGCTGCTTTTTTATAATAGGAGGCTGCCTTTTCATTTTCCTGATCGTTTTTATACACTTTGCCCGCTTCCAGCAATATCGCTGCTGCTTCTGCACGGCTTCCAATCGCTTCGTACAAAGCAGCAGCGCTGTCTAAGGCATCAAGTGCTTTTATTTTTAACCCGGCTTTTTTGTACAGGCTACCCAATTGCTCCCAACTAAATGCCTGTCCGGAACGGTTACCGTTTTGACGTCGTAGATTGATCGAAATATTGTGGCTTGCAATGGCAGAATCGTATTGCTTCAGATTCCAGTAATTCTGTCCTATTTGCGAATAGCTAAGCCCGGCATTGTCCTTTTGATTTTTTGAAAGAAATACCGGGAGTATTGCTAAAAGTTTATCATTACTTTCCTTGTATTTTCCCTGTTTAGAAAGTAAGATTCCCATATCATTTTCAAGTGATTCTGCAGCTTCATCATCTCCGGCGTTTTTATAAGTGTCCGAAGCATTTTTATAAGCGGTCAGGGCCCGGTCGTAGGTCTCTTGTTTTGTGAAAATATTTCCCCGTACGGTTTCATTGAAGGCCCTGCTTTTAAGCGATTTTACATCATCCTGCAGACGGGTCATCGTAAAGGAAGAATCAATATAATTTAAGGCATTGCTGTAGCTCCCAGCCTTGTACCAGGTAAAAGCTGTATAGTCGAAATATTTACGCCATCCCTCATCTATAGTATAGTCTTTCAAAGCATCTTTTTGGGTTTTGAGTATTTGCCTCGTTTTGGCTAACTGTTGCAAAGCCGGGTCGTAGCCGGAAGTATTATAATACAAGTAGGCTTGTTTAAAATAGAGATCTAAAAGCCGGTCATAGTCCTTCAGTTGTTCATAGATTTCCGTACCTTTTCTGCAGTAGTCAAATGCTTCGGAGAACAGCTCTTTGTTTTGAAAGTTTTCCGCAATAAACAGATACACCAACCCTGCGCCACGCATATCACCGGATTGCTGACTGTACCAGATTGCTGCCTTGTATTCTTCGTCGGCAAGTGCTTCGCTGTGGCATCGGTTTTCATTGGCGGCTAAACCTGTGTTGTAAGCAATCCCTTTTTCTTCCAGCAACCAGGGCATGGTTTTCAATTTTTTAGCAAATGCAAGGGAATCGCCTTTTACTTCATGGAAATATTGCAATACTTCCTGCCCACCTGCCGGGCCATCGTTGATTAGCCAGGTGGCGAATGTTTCATTAAATTTATAAGGGTTGCCAATATACTTACCGGGAAACGAGATCATGAAAGACAAGAAATGTCCCACATCTTTTTTAGTCAGTTTCTCAAAAACATCTTTTGCACTCTTTCCTGCGTACCTGCCTTTGGGACTGGGTTTGGTCAGACTTTCCGCTTCAAATATATTTTTGTTTTCCGCGTAGAAATCCTGCAGATCCTTGAAAAGTGTATCCAGCAACCAGGCGTCGGTTTGGTCCGGATTCTTTTTGTATTGAGCGGCAAGGGCCAGTGGATCAAAATATTTTTCATTGTATTGGTCATGCAGCACTAAATGGATATTGAGTATAAAACCAGTATAATGCTGTGGTAAAAAAACAGAATCAATCACTTCCATTTTTACCAGGTCGCCTACTTTAATTCCCCGGGATACTTTATCTTTTTGGAGTGTCACCCGGATCAGTAAAAAACTATCATTTGATTTTTCAATCTGCCCTTTCCCCAGTGTTTCATCAAAATCTTCATTCTCTTTTTTATTGGCTTTGGTTTTCAGGGTTACCTGCTGACCGGCCTTCAGCCAACCGGCCACATGGGTGCTTACCAATATCTTATTGGAATCTTCGTTTTCATACACATAAATTACAGGAGCGTAGACCGACCGGAGATCCTGTGCAAATCCTTGCGTAAGAAAACCAGCCATCAGGATTATACATATCAATCCTGTTTTCTGGTGCATCCCAAGATTTCGTTTTTTAAGTTGATTGATACCCATTTTTTCCGGTTGTTTGGCAATATTATTTAATTAAAAAAGATTGGGTAAGCAAGGTCACTTCACTTACGCCCACCGATCTTTTTTTTGTAGAAACCCCCTTATCGGTTTTCATCACTTCTTCCATCACGGCTTCCCAGTTGCTCAGGTTGCCGCTTCTTTTTTTAGCTCCGTTATTAAATACAGGTCTCAGATCAAAAGGACGCTCACTTACCATCACCCGCAGAAACTCTCTGCCTTTGGTTGCATTGCTTTCAATACTGTTATCGGTTATCTCAAAACTTTCGCCGGGTTGTACGGAAAAGTCTTCTACAGCAGAGGCGGCATCTGGCAACAACACTTCCATGGTACCATCGGGTAATAAATTAATCAAAGAAAAATATACTGGTTTTGAACCTTTATTGGTTAATTTAAGATCGAAAAGACTACCCGCAGTGAAAACGAAATCCTGCGGTGTTTCCGGATTTTTTATGTGCGGTATCACTTCCCATTTAACTGTTTCGGCAAGACTTCCGCCATCGGGCAGGTTGCGCATGTATTGCACTTTGGCCATTTGCTTTAATGCGGTTTGAAGCGCTGCCATATTTTGCTCCGTAATTTTATTTTTACCTGCTGTAGCATCTGAGTAAGCAATGCCGTTCGATTTGGTAATTACCACCAATCCGGTATCGGCCACATAGCTAATCCAGCAATCGGGGTGATCTGATTTTTTAGTAAATCCAAATTCCTTGATGGCTTTATCAAGGGTTGGGATCCAGCTTTTGGGCAGCGTTTTCAGATCATAGTTTACCGCTAAGCTAAAAGGGGGAACCGGGGTACTCCGTATTTCACAAATCCATAAACCGGATTTATTGAGTTTGGTTTTTGTAATCGCTATGGATTCGACCGGCGATGCCGATTGAACGGTGGCCATGGCTACCTGTTTTTTGGTATCCGGATCTATCAGCGCCAATTCGGTACCTGCAATAAGTTGTTGTAAGGAACCTGCAGCGAGTACAAAGCTGCTGTCTGTTACCCATCGGTCGATATATAATCTTGATTCGGGGTTTTTATAATTGCCGGCAAAAAGTTGCTGATTGGCATTCCCTTCCATCATGGGGATTTGATTGGGAATCCGGGATTGTATGTTTGCTTTTACCCGATAAAACAGATCCGCATAAGTGGCTCCTGCTGGCAGGGTAGCAAGCGATTGTGCAAAGCAGTAACTCAAAGAGCCTACGCCTTGTTGCTGATCATCTACCGTTTCGTAATTAATCTGTATCGGACTACTTGCACTAAACACCACTACATTGGCTTTTTGCAGGTTGCTGCTGCTCAGGAATTCACTTGCAGCACCGTTGGGAGTGCGGTAAGCGTTGGTGGCTGCGCCGGGCAATTTAAAGGGGGTAGGGGTTCCCCGGGCAACTGCCAGTGCCTGTGCCCTTGTAGCAGTTCCGCTATGGCAGGCATCTATATTTACCAAAACGCTCCCTCCGCCTCCTACTGCTTTTGCCAGTAAATCTACCCAAATCCCGATCTGATCATCCCGGATATGCTTTTGCCCCCGGTACTCCACCGGATCAAAACGGGCTTTGGCATCGTAGGGTACCCAGGCTTCATCGTAGCCGTCTGCCTCATCCCCGTCATCATCTGTTATTTGTTGACCGTGTCCACTAAAGTGCAGTACAATAATGTCCCCTTGTTTGCAACTTGCAATAAATTTTTCCATGGCAGCCGTGATGCCCGCCTGTGTGGCTGCCTCGTTGGTTATCTCTGTAATATATTGATTCTCAAATCCTTTTAACTGCAACACTTTGGTCAGGTACTGCAAATCGTTTTCCGAACTCAGGTTGTTCCATCCATTGCCCCGGGGGTACTTTCCTATGCCAATCAAAAACGCCCTTTTGGTTTGCCCCATGGCATTTGGGGATAGTAAGAAAAGGAATACAGATATTAAAAACAAAGGAAAATATCGCATGGTGGTTTTTTAAAATGGATGCCATCAGGGAACAAACTACACAAAAAAATTAATATTTATTTTTTAGTTATATTAAAAACAATTACCTTGTTTCACGTAGCTTGCAATTTGATGAAGATTTAATTGATAAACCATAAAACTACAACAGAAGGATCATTCAAAAAATACCCAATGGCACGTATGTAATCCATTAAAGAAAAACATCAGATTTGCATAACCTTGTTTTATCAATTTAAAATCAATTTTTTATGAAAACCAATCTGAAGGCTATTGCCGTATTTCTTTTTTTAAGTATAAGTATTATTTTCGAATCAATGGGGCAGGTATGTACCACCATGGAAGCCATGGCTTATGCCGGGAACCAACAAAAACTCGATACAACCAAAGGCAGAGGGATGGCCGATAACTTCTTCTTATGGGATGTCGGCAAAACCATTTACATCCGTTTTATAAACGGAAGCTCCCTGCAACATTTGAAGGTATTGGAGCTTGCCAAACAGTGGGAAAAATATGCCAACGTTAAGTTTCAGATCGTAAGCGGCGAGCCGAGCAATGTAAGGGTTCGTTTCAGTGATAGTCAGGAAAACTACTCGCAATTAGGGATCAACAGCAATATGATGAGCTCCGATACCAATACCATGCACCTTGAATATGCACTGTTTGCTGATACCCTCAGGTTGAAGCGTACTGTGGTGCATGAATTTGGCCATGTGTTGGGTTTTATGCATGAGCACAGCAGCCCTATCAGTGGCATTCAGTGGAATAAAGACACCATGTATACAAGCTATGCTAAATATGGTTGGGATAAGGATATGGTTGATGCGCAGATCTTTAAAACCTACAATCAGCGGTATACAAACGGTACAAATTACGATGCCAAAAGCATTATGCACTACCCCATACCTGCCTGGCAAACTTCCAACGGATACAATGTAGGATGGAATACCGAGATAAGCGACGGAGATAAACAATTAGCTGCTTTGATGTATCCTTTTACGGGTGCAAGGGTAAATGAAGTACCAAGGATTTATATCCAGAATTATACCAATATTGTGGTAAAAGCGGATCAGGCAGCAGGCGGCATCAATATTTATCCATCTTTTGAGGTAAAAACCGAAGGGGTCATGGGGACGGTGTATTTTGCCGTACTTCTTTTTGACAAAGACGGCAATGCCATCAAAGCAACCTCTGAAAAATATAATGTAAATGGTTGTGTAGGTACTTACAAAGCTTTTCGGATGGCTCCCGACAAATTGCTGAATGCAAATAAAAATTTACCTGATGATTTCCCGCTTTTTATCCCGTTTGATAATATTCCTAAGAACTACAACAATGAAGATATACAGGTGCAGTTCCGGACTTTTGTAAGCGATGGGGAGGAAATGAAATCGATTTATTTCAGTGCGCCCATTAGTTATAAGCTCAACATGATGTAATTTTTAGAGATAGCCTTCGGGTCAACTTATGGGTCGACTAACGAAAAAAGGTATCGTAGCCAAATCGTAAAATGGTGGCTCCAACCACCGTCAGGAAAAACGCCCGGATGAATTTGTTGCCTTTCAACAAAGCCATCCGGGTTCCTGTATATCCCCCCGCCATATTGCAAACGGCCATCGGAATGGCGAGTTCAAATAGGATATGGCCGGTAGAGCCAAAATAGAGTATACTCGCAAAATTGGTAGCAAGGTTGACTATTTTGGAATGGCCGCTTGCATTTTTGAAATCGTAACCCATTACGCCTATGAATACAAGCACCAAAAAACTTCCGGTACCCGGGCCTATAAATCCATCGTAAAAACCGATCAGGATTCCTAAGGCAATACCTTTTCGTAAAGCCGGTCCAAATTCGGGCTCGGTATGGGTATATCCCAGATTTTTTTTACGATAGGTGTAAAAGGCTACACCTATCAAAACCACCAAAATAATGGGTTTGAGGACCGCATTCTGCAAAAGGCTTACCATCCAGGAACCGGTAAGGGCTGCAAAAAAGGCTGCCAGTGCAATCCAGCCCACCAGTTTCCACCTGATTTCTATTTGCCGGCTATATTGCCAGGCCGAAACTGCCGTTCCGCTGAAAGAAGGAATTTTTACTGTACCCAGTAGGGTAGCCACCGGGTATTGCGGAAAAAGGATCAATAATGCCGGAGTTTGCACCAAACCGCCACCGCCTATTACTGCATCAATAAATCCTGCTGCAAAAGCAGCGAGGCAGGCCAAAATAATTCCCGAAATCATAAACGGCTGCGAAGATACCGGGATGAAAGAATTTTTGAGTGCATTTTGGCTGCATAATTAGAAGTAGAAACCATGCTATCCATTCATTTCAGCTCCAAAATTAGAAATTTTTGTGGAAGCCTGTATCCATTTACCTGCTTTTTAGATTCACAGTTCTGTGACACTTCTTGTGTATATAAATCCATAAACCTTTACAATCCGCTGAAATCCACGTCTGCACTGCTTAAAAAAAATTTGTACATATCCTGCAATTGTCACCTTCCTGTCATATTTTTGCCCCCCAATAGAAGATATAGTTCGACTATTCTGTGAACTTTACCGGAAGCAATGAATATGACAAAGCGTAGCATAACATCACATTTAAAAATTGGCATCTTTTTCTTCGCTGCCTTTTTAACCACAAGTACCCTTTTTGCACAAGACGGAAAAGCCTTGTTTTCTGCAAACTGTGCCTCTTGCCACAAAATGGATAAGGATCTTACCGGTCCAGCCCTGATGGGAGTAACGGAAAGGTGGTCAAGTCCCGATCTATTGAAAAAATGGATCAAAAACTGGCCATCAGCCGTAGCAACCGGCGATCCGTATGCCGTAAAAATGAAGGATTGGAGTCCTTCGGCCATGAACCTTTTTCCAAACTTATCGGATACTGATCTTGATGCGCTGGTAAATTATATGGCTACCTGGCAACCGCCGGTTGTGGTTACTCCCATAGGAGATATAGGCGCACCAGTTGCAGAAGGCGATAATTCATTGCTTTTTGGAGCCATTACCCTCATTTTGGCCATTGTCGCTTTGATCCTGTTACAAGTAAACAGCAACCTGCGTAAACTTGCCGATGAGCGCGATGGGGTTCGTTCACCTGAGCCGGTAGCGTTCTGGAGAAACAAAACATACATTGGTATGGCTACCGTGGTCCTGTTTATTATGGCCGGTATTTTTATATCGAAAGGTGCCGTAACCATGGGTCGTTCCAAAGATTATCAACCTGTACAACCTATTTACTATAGCCATAAGGTGCATGCCGGTGTTAATCAGATCAACTGTCAGTATTGCCACAGTGGAGCAGCACAAGGCAAGCATTCCAACATACCTTCTATTAATGTTTGTATGAACTGTCACCTTGCCATTAATGAATATAATGGTGAACCGCTTTATACAGAAGATGGAGTAGAAGTAAACGGTACTGCTGAAATACAAAAATTGTATGATTATGCCGGTTTTACTCCTGGTACTACCTGGGATCCTGCTAAAGCCAAGCCTATCGAGTGGATTCGTATCCACAATTTACCTGACCATGTATATTTCAACCACGCACAGCACGTAAATGCTGGAAAAGTGGATTGTCAAACTTGTCATGGGGAGATTCAGAATATGGGTGAAGTATATCAATACAGCGACCTGAGCATGGGATGGTGTATTAATTGCCACCGCGAAACCAAGGTGCAATTTGCCGATAACGGATTCTACAGCATTTACGAAAAGTACCACGAAGATTTGAAAAGCGGAAAAATGGATAGCGTAACCGTAGAGACCGTCGGTGGTACCGAATGTCAGAAGTGTCACTATTAATCTAAAAGTCAGGGTATAGGTTAAGTCTATAGGTATCTGGCAAAAATTATACAATCCTGTTATTCCGGAAAACCGGTACAAACAGAAAGAATACAAATTATCACATTAATATAGATCATGAGCAAAAGCACGATTTGGCAAAGTTTTGGACAACGCAACCAAAGTGAAGCATTTGAGGAATTGGGGCAGGATGAATTCCGGGATATTAAACCGGAGGAAGAATCCAGTGAGGAAGGTTTATTAGATTCCAAAACGCCAAGACGCGATTTTTTGAAATATCTGGGATTCAGCACTGTAGCAGCCTCTTTGGCGGCAAGTTGTGAAATTCCGGTGAACCGCTCCATACCTTATGTAAACAAACCGGATAGCATTACACCGGGTATCCCCAACTATTATGCTACCACTTATACACAGGACGGAGACGTACTGAGTGTGATTGCTAAAGTACGTGACGGTCGCCCTATCAAGATTGAGGGCAACGATATGAGCCCGATTACCGGTGGCGGTACAAATGCAAGAGCACAGGCTTCCGTACTTGATATGTATGATACAGCGCGTTTGCGTTTTCCGGCAAGGATTGTAGAAGGCCGCGTTGAGGAAATGCCCACTTTCGATGCTTTCGACAAAGCCGTAGGCGATGCCATGACAGGGTTGGGTAGCGCTCCTGTAGTTGTTTTAACTTCCACCATTACTTCCCCTACCACTAAAAAGCTGATAGGAGAATTTCTAAGCAAATATCCCGGCAGCCGCCACGTAACTTATGATGCGGTAAGCCACAGCGGTATGTTGCTGGCCAACGAAGCAAGTTTTGGAAACCGTGCCCTTCCTTCCTACCATTTTGACAACGCAAAGGTGATTGTAAGCCTTGGCGCTGACTTTTTGGGAACCTGGCTGAGCCCGGTAGAATTTGCCACCCAATATGCAAAAGGTCGTAAAATTGATGAAAACAAAATCGGACTGAGCAAGCATTATCAGTTTGAAAGTATATTGAGCATGACCGGTGCCAATGCCGACGAGCGGTTTGTACACAAACCTTCCGAAGCGGGTAAAGTAGCGCTGGCGTTGTACAATGCCGTAACAGGTGCTGCCGTAACCGGGGTAAGCGATAAAGTAAAAGCAGGGCTGGTACAAGCTGCCAAAGCATTGAAAGAAGCTGAAGGTGCGGCACTGGTAATAAGCAGCAGTAACGATACCAACGTGCAATTGGTGGTAAATGCCATCAACAATGCGGTAGGTGCTTATGGCAAAACCATTAACTGGGGTGTAACAAGTAATTACCGTCAGGGTGTGGACAGCGAAATGATGCAGCTGGTAGCCGATATGAATGCGGGTGGCGTAGGTGCTTTATTACTCTTAGGCGTTAACCCCGCTTACGATCATCCGGCAGCAAGCCAGTTTAAAACAGGTCTTGCCAAGGTGAAGCTTTCCGTGTCTTTCAACCAAAAACTGGACGAAACCACCGAGCTGTGTAAGTTTGTGATGCCGGATCATCACTACCTTGAAAGCTGGGGAGACGCCGAAGCGAAAACTGGTTATCAGTCTTTCATTCAGCCTACCATACATCCTTTATTCAAAACAAGACAATGGCAGGATAGCCTCCTGAAATGGAGCGGTTCTGACAAAACATACGCCATCTACCTGAAAGATTACTGGATGGAGCAATTGGGTGGACAAGGAAACTGGGACGATGTGCTACGAATCGGTCTGCGTTTTCCAGCAGAAATGCCTGTATCTGCAGGAAGCTTCAATGGAGGCAACCTTTCAACTGCTACTGCTGCCCTTTCCGTTGCTCCCAAAGCGGGCGAATGGGAAATTGCCCTTTACCAGAAAGTAGCCATTGGAAACGGTTCACAGGCAAGCAACCCCTGGTTGCAGGAAATGCCTGATCCGATTTCGAAAGCTACCTGGGATAACTACGCGATGATTTCCGCGGCAGCCGCCAAAGAATTATTTGGTATTGATATTACCAAAACCGGAGATACGGATAGCTACGATGTAAACCCTGCCAAACCCATGCTGAAAATCACGGTGGCTGGTAAGGAATTGAGTTTGCCTATCCTCATCATTCCCGGAACTGATAAAAAGACCATCGGTATTGCCTTGGGTTATGGCCGTTCCGAAAAAGCAGGTATTGCTTTAAAAGGTGCCGGACAAAATGTCTATCCGCTGGCTACCATTCAAAACGGATTGACGCATTTTGCTGCTTTTGACGCGAAAGTGGAGCCGCTTTCAGAAACATACAAACTGGCGCTTAATCAGGTATATAATTACTACACCGACTCTTTAGGTGTACGTCGTACTGAAGTGGTAAAGGAAACTTCTTTGGCTAGCTTTTTACAGAACAAAGAGCAATTCAAGCGTGAGCGTGATCATTTGGTAGATGAATATGCCAAAAAAAGCGGAGACTACCGCAACGAAGGTTCACTTTACGATCCTCGTATGAACGATCGTCCGGGTATCCATTGGGGTATGAGCATCGACCTGAACAGTTGTACCGGTTGCGGTGCCTGTATAGTAGCTTGTAATGCAGAAAATAATATTCCTGTCGTAGGTAAGATTGAGGTTTTACGTGGTCATGAAATGCATTGGATAAGGATTGACCGTTACTATGTAAACAAACCTGGTGGCGATCCGGATGATCTGTCTGATGTGGTATTTATGCCAATGATGTGTCAGCACTGCGATAGTGCTCCATGTGAAAACGTGTGTCCGGTAGCAGCTACCAACCACAGCAGCGAAGGTCTCAACCAAATGACTTACAACCGTTGTATCGGCACCCGTTATTGCGCCAACAACTGTCCTTATAAAGTACGTCGTTTCAACTGGGCTGACTATACCGGTGCCGACAGCTTTAAAGATAATCAGGAAGGCATCATCAGCGATGTAACCATGAACATGAACGACGACCTCGTTCGCATGGTATTGAATCCGGATGTAACTGTAAGGAGCCGCGGGGTTATTGAAAAATGTTCTTTCTGTGTGCAGCGTTTGCAAGAAGGTAAATTGAATGCCAAAAAACAAAGCCGTCCTATTATAGATGGGGAAGTAAAGACAGCCTGTCAAAGTGCTTGTCCTTCTCACGCCATCGTATTTGGGGATGCCAATGATAAAGCGAGCTTAATTACCAAGTCAAGGGAACACAATCCGCTGCGTATGTACTATGCGCTGGAGCAAATACACGTGTTGCCGAACGTAAACTACATGGCTAAAATCCGCAATACCGATGAGATGGATGCTGTAGTAGGTGGACACAGCGAAGCAGAACACAGTTAGTTTTTTTGAAAGAAGAAGAGCAGAACAGAGAATTTATATAGTTGATAAGCAAGCCTGTCGGATATAAGTCTGCAGGATAATTGGAAAAAAGAAAACCTAATGTCAGTAATAAAGTACGAAAGTGCCGTAAGGGCTCCACTGGTGGATGGTAGCAAATCTTACCATCAGGTAACAGAAGACATTATCCGTCCAATTGAGACCACGCCTACCCGTTTGTGGAAGATTGGTTTTGGGATAGCGGTAGCCTTGTTACTTTTTGGTGTCTACAGCGTTTATCGTGAGGTGACTTACGGTATCGGTCAGTGGAACCTGAACAAAACCATTGGATGGGGTTGGGATATTACCAACTTCGTATGGTGGGTTGGTATTGGGCACGCCGGTACCCTGATTTCTGCGATCCTATTGTTGTTCCGTCAGGGATGGCGTACCGGGGTAAACCGTGCGGCAGAAGCCATGACCATCTTTGCGGTAATGTGTGCGGGTCAGTTCCCCATCTTCCACATGGGACGGGTTTGGATGGCTTTCTTCGTTTTGCCTTACCCCAACAGCCGCGGACCACTTTGGGTAAACTTTAGTTCCCCTTTGCTTTGGGACGTATTTGCAATCTCCACTTACTTTACGGTTTCTTTATTGTTCTGGTATTCAGGTTTATTGCCTGACCTTGCTACGGTACGGGACCGCGCCTTGCTGAAATGGCGGAAGCGCATGTATGGCGTTCTTTCTTTTGGCTGGACTGGCAGTACCAAGCACTGGCAGCGTCATGAAAGTCTGTCGCTTGTATTGGCAGGTCTGTCTACGCCGTTGGTACTTTCCGTACACACCATTGTATCTTTTGACTTTGCCACTTCGGTAATTCCCGGTTGGCATACCACTATCTTCCCGCCCTACTTTGTGGCAGGGGCGATTTTCTCTGGTTTTGCCATGGTGCAGACCCTGATGATTATTATTAGAAAAGTTTTGAATCTGCAGGATTATATCACCCTCGAGCACATCGAGGTAATGAATAAGGTAATTGTACTTACTGGCTCTATTGTAGGGGTTGCCTACCTTACCGAGCTATTTATGGCCTGGTACAGTCAGAATCCTTATGAACAATACGCATTCTTCTACAGCCGCGCCAATGTATTGAGTCCTTACGGATGGAGTTATTGGGGTATGATGGCCTGTAACGTATTGAGCCCGCAGATTTTCTGGTTTAAAAAATTACGCCGCAATATCACCGTTACTTTCTTCATGAGTGTGATTGTGAACGTAGGTATGTGGTTCGAACGTTTTGTAATTATTGTTACCTCTTTGTATCGCGATTACCTGCCAAGTAGCTGGAGTACTTACTACAGCCCAAGCATTTGGGAAATCGGGTTCTACCTCGGTACTTTCGGTTTGTTCTTTACCTGCTTCTTCCTGTTTGCTAAATGGTTCCCGGTAATTGCGGTAGCTGAAATCAAACATATCCTGAAAAAAAGTGGTGAAAGCTGGAAGAAAGATCAGGATACGCTGGAGCAAAAAGATGTAAAAGAATTTGACGAGGCCATGGCGCACTAAGGTTTGCGGTTGAGCTCAATAATTGATGAATCACTATTTTGACATTTTGGAATATATAAATTATGGATGTTCGAAAATTTGTAGTTGGCTGTTTTGATGAAGAGAAAGTACTTTTTCCTGCTGTAAAAAAGGTTAGAAAAGGTGGCTTTAAGATTCATGATATCTACACGCCGTTTCCGGTACATGGCCTCGATCAGGCGATGGGACTACGCGAAACAAGTCTGCATACCGCCGGCTTTATTTACGGGATCATTGGTACCACGCTTTCCCTAGGGTTCATGAGTTGGGTCTTTACAAGCAGTTGGCCACTTAATATAGGGGGTAAGCCCCATTTGCCTCTTCCTGCTTTTATTCCGGTAGTTTTTGAATTTACGGTATTGTGTGCGGCAGTAGGTATGGTATTGACTTTCTGTTACCTCTGTCAAATGGCACCTTTTGTAAAAAAGCACCATTTTCACCTGCGTTCTACCGACGATAAATTTGTAATGGTGATTGAATGTACAAGTGCACTGACGGAGGCCGATGCCACCGCTTTGCTGAATGCTTCGGGGGCGCATGAAGTGCACACACAGGTAGCCGAAACCGGATGGTGGTTAGGCACTTATGATAAAGAACAAAAGCTTTATGATGAATCAGACATAACGTTGGCTCACTAATTAGTAAGAATCCTGAAAGAATTGAATTTTAATAGCTGTTTTGCAGCAAAATGATAACCATGAGGAATAAAATATTAATAACCGGAGCCATGGCGGCAGTCGTACTACTGGCAGCTTGTGGTGGTGATTCTGTAAAAAGGAAGCCGGGTACCGTGTACATGCCGGATATGGCGTACAGTCGTGCTCTGGAAACTTATGCAAGCAATGCCTACCTGAATGAGGAAGGCATTCATTACGATGCTACGCCGGTAGCAGGTACTGTAAGCCGAGGTCAGGATTATGTATACCACATTCCTATGGATGCTGCAGGCGATACAGCCAATTATTTCGCTTCTTCCGTTACACAGAGCCCTGTACAAATGCTTACCGATAAAGAAATGGAAGAAACCAAAAGGTTGTACATGATCAACTGTGGTATTTGCCATGGCACTAAACTTGATGGGAATGGCCCGTTGTGGAAAGATGGTGTTGGACCTTACCCTGCCAAGCCAGCTACATTGGTTGGTGATGTCAAATACGAAGCTATGAGCGAGGGAATGATGTTTTACAGCATCACCTATGGCAAAAACCTGATGGGCGGTTACGCTTCGCAGGTTACTCCCAAACAGCGGTGGGATATTATCCACTATATTAAAATAGAGCAAGGTAAAAAAACCAATGGAACTGCTACTGTAAAAGAAGAGGCGATGCCTGATTCTACCAAAGTAGCAATGAAATAATTTGAACGGACTTGTATCCTGGCAAAGGGATGCGCAACATAAATAACCAGATAACAGAATAACAGCATGGCTTCCTTCAACAATCAATTTGTACAACCCGTCGGCATGAAGAAATGGGGTATGGGACTTACCGGTGTTGGTGTCCTTTCGCTACTTGCAGGCCTTGTATTTTTGGCTTTTAGTAAAGATGAACACAATGCCACCCGTTTTTGGGCGGTTCTTTTGCACAACAGTGTATATTTTTTGCTGGTAGTGAATTCTGCCATGTTTTTTCTTTGTGCTACCACATTGGCATGGGCCGGATGGACACAATCTTTCCGTCGTGTAGTAGAAGCCATCAGTGTAGTGGTTATTCCTTTTGGTATCCTGGCATTCATCATATTGATGGCGCTGGTTTTTGGCCACCAACACCACATTTACCATTGGGTAGACGCCGATGCAGTTGCAGAGGATAAAATTCTTACCGGTAAAAGCGGATTCCTCAATCCTACCTTCTTTACCATTTGGAGTATCATTACTATTGGCGGCTGGATTTTATTGGGACGTAACATGAGGAAAATCCTTGCGGAAGCCGATGACAATGTGATGGGCGGCGAAGAAGCCAAAAAGTGGATTTATAAAAATACGGTACATGCGGCATTCTTTATTATCCTTTTTGCCCTGACCGTTGCTTCAACTGCCCCTTGGTTATGGCTGATGAGCATTGACGCGCATTGGTATAGCACGATGTATAGCTGGTACACTTTTTCCAGTACTTTTGTATCGGGCATGGCATTGATCGCCCTGTTTGTAATTTACCTCAAAAATCAGGGTTTGTTGCCTTATACCAATGAAGAGCACCTGCATGATATCGGGAAGTTTATTTTCGCCTTCTCCATTTTCTGGACTTATTTATTCTTTAGCCAGTTTATGCTTATATGGTATGCTAACTTGCCGGAAGAAACAGAATATTTTAAAGCAAGGGTATGGGGAAACTACAGAGGTTTGTTCTTCCTGAATCTTGCCCTGAATTTCCTGGCACCTTTGCTTATCTTTATGAAGAAAGGAGCTAAAAGAAATTATACGATTGTTACGTTTGTAGCAGTATTAATCATATTTGGCCACTGGATAGACATGTATTTGCAGGTAATGCCTGGTACAGTTGGTGAAGAAGCAAGTCTTGGGTGGTTTGAATGGGGTATCGCCGCCGGATATGTGGGTATGATTGTGATGTTTACCGGGAAAGCACTGGAAAAAAGACCGTTGGTATCTATGAACCACCCTTTTTTAAAAGAAAGTGTGATTCACCATACCTAAGACAACATTAAAGGTCAAGCTTGTTTGTTTCAAGTTAAGATTAGGCTTTTTGAGGTAAAAAAAACCGATTACCAGCCCTATAGATTGAACAAATAAGATGACCTGTTGAAAGAGATTTTAATTTTGCACTTCAAATAATCCTTGATTATGAATATTTGGTTATTGTTATTGGCTATCGGTATGATCTTTTTGGTAATATTTCAGATTGCCAAAGCAAGTGAGTATGTAAGCGTTTTACGTGGAGAAAAGAAGGCGAGGGAACAAGCCAACAAAATCAATGGTTTTCTGATGCTGGCTTTTCTGGTTTTCGGATTGGCCGGTGCCTGGTACTGCAACGAATTGCTTGCTAAGGAAACTTTATTTCCACAAGGTTCTGCTTCTGTGGAAGGAGAGGAAATTGACAACATGTTTATGTGGACCTTGCTTTTCACAGGTCTCGTATTTTTGGCTACTCAAATTGCCCTTTTCTGGTTTGCTTTTCGCTATCAGGAAAAAGAGGGACATAAGCCTACTTTTTTTGCACATAGCAATAAGTTGGAAGCTATCTGGACCATTGTACCTGCAATCGTACTGACTGTGTTGGTGGTGATGGGTCTTCGTCATTGGTTTAAAATTACCGGTGATCCTCCTAAAGATGCGATGGTGGTAGAAATCACGGGTCAGCAATTTGGATGGACATACCGCTACCCGGGTGATGATGGTATTTTGGGAAAAAAGAATTACAAGTTGATTAATGGAGCGGAAAATAATCCCCTTGGTCAGGATTGGCAGGATGCTGCAAATTACGATGACGTTCTGCCTACCAATATGTACCTGGTTACTGGCAAGCCTGTAAAGCTTGTTATCAACAGTAAAGATGTAATTCATGATGTAGGTTTACCGCACTTTCGGTTAAAAATGGATGCGGTTCCTGGTATTCCCACCACCCTTTGGTTTACTCCAAAATGGACAACTGAAGAAATGAGAAAGCGCCTCAATAAACCTGAATTTGAATACGAAATTGTGTGTGATCAGCTTTGCGGGGCAAGTCATTACTCTATGAGGGGGATTATTAAGGTTGTTTCGCAGGAAGAATACGATATGGAGCTCGCTAAAATAAAGCCGAATTATTTTGCAGCATTCCCAGATAAGGATCCAGCTAAAGGTGTAGATGCTGCACCTGTTGGTGATTCAACAGATGCTGTGAAAGCATCCGTCGCTGTTGTTGAAAGCAAAACGTTAGCTAAACCAACACTCTAATCTAATTAAAAGAACAATTCACGGTATTGTCCGTTGTAAACTGAAAGAATATTAAAGAATAGCATGAGTCAGGAAACAATTATTGAATCACAAGGCGGTGCGGTCGTTTCTCCCGCCATTCATCATGACGAAGACCACGGTCATCATCATCATGAGGAAGGTTTTGTATCCAAGTATATTTTCAGTCAGGATCACAAAACTATTTCCAAGCAATTTTTAATTACCGGTATGATTTGGGCCATTATTGGTGGTCTTTTCTCGGTTTTTTTCCGTTTGCAATTGGGCTATCCTGATACTACCTTTCCATGGTTGGAAGATATATTGGGTCGTTGGGCTGTTGGTGGTAAAATTCGCCCTGAATTTTATTATGCACTTGTAACTATGCACGGTACTGTACTCGTTTTCTTTGTTTTGACTGCGGGTTTAAGTGGTACTTTTAGTAATCTCTTGATTCCTTTGCAAATTGGTGCCCGTGATATGGCAAGTCCTATGCTCAACATGCTGAGCTATTGGTTCTTCTTTGCCGCAGGTATTATCATGTTGTCTTCGTTGTTCATCCAAACTGGCCCCTTTAGTGGTGGTTGGGTTGCTTATCCTCCGCTTAGTGCTTTGGGAGAAGCTTCTCCAGGTAGTAAACTAGGAGCGGATCTCTGGATTACGAGTATGGCTGTCTTTGTGGTAAGTTCCCTTCTAGGTGGTCTTAACTATATTGCTACAGTATTAAATATGCGTACCAAGGGTATGACAATGACCCGTTTACCGTTAACCATTTGGGCTTTCTTTTTTACAGCCGTTTTGGGTGTATTGAGTTTCCCTGTTTTATTCAGTGGTTTTGTATTGTTATTGTTCGATCGTCATTTGGGTACAAGTTTTTACCTGAGTGATATCTATTTGCAAAGTACACAAACAGCATTACCTAACGAAGGTGGTTCAGCTATCTTATATCAACACTTATTCTGGTTTCTTGGTCACCCCGAAGTATATATTATTTTGTTGCCTGCCATGGGTATGGCTTCTGAAATATTGGCCACTAATTCGCGTAAACCGATCTTTGGTTATATGGCGATGGTAGGTTCTCTGTTTGCTATTACGGTGCTGGCCTTTCTTGTATGGGCGCACCATATGTTCGTAACCGGATTAAACCCATTCCTTGGTGCCTTCTTTGTGTTGTTGACCCTTTTGATTGCAGTGCCTTCTGCCATTAAAGTGTTCAACTGGCTTACTACCTTATGGCGGGGTAATATCCGATTTACACCGGCCATGATGTTCGCTATTGGTTTTGTAAGCTTGTTTATCAGTGGTGGTCTCACCGGTATCTTTTTGGGTAACTCAGCGCTTGATATTCACTTGCATGATACATACTTTGTCGTGGCTCACTTTCACATTGTAATGGGTGTGGCAAGTTTCTTCGGAATGTTTGCCGGAGTTTATCATTGGTTCCCCAAAATGTTCGGGCGTTACCTGAATAATACATTAGGCTACATTCACTTCTGGGGTACGTTGGTTTGTGCTTATATTATTTTTTGGCCAATGCACTACGAAGGTTTGGCTGGTATGCCACGTCGATACTATGACTTCAGTCAGTGGCAATCATTTAAGCAATTTGGCGACCTTAATGAAGTCATTACCATTGCGAGTATTCTTAGCTTCGGCCTTCAGTTGTTGTTTGTATTCAACTTCTTCTACAGTATTTTCAAAGGTCGTAAGTTGACTACCAGGAATCCTTGGGACAGTAATACGCTTGAATGGACCACCCCTATAAAAACAGGACATGGTAACTGGCCTGGAGATATTCCTGAAGTACATCGTTGGGCGTATGATTACAGTAAGGATGGCGTTGATTTTATCCCTCAAAACGTGCCGGTGGGTGCGGATGAATCGAAGGGACACTAATACTACTCACATTTAATTATAAAGGTTTTATAAAAAAATCTTGTCTTCGGACAGGATTTTTTTTGTGTATAATGTATTTTATCCTGAGGTTGTTTCCTGCCTTGATTCTATTAGGATATTGTTTAGTTTTTGATTAATGTCCAGTATTTGGGTTGTTAACGATTCAATAGTTGCTTGCTGTTGTTCTATTATTGTTTGTTGCTCCTGAATAGCTTTAATGGCGAGCA
>JBBQXO010000075.1:0-22277 GCA_038209595.1 Chitinophagales bacterium | reverse complement strand
GAATTAAATTTGTATTGATAGAATAAACTAATTTATACCTGATCATCTTTTAAGGAGGAAGCACTGGTATAATGATGACTTATTGGTAAACGCAAACAACCGGTGTATTTTTATAAAAATGCCGTAGGCATGGAATATCGGTAGCAGGTAAAATCGTGGTGTACATCAGAATGCCGTAGACATGGCATATTGTGAGCGCTTCGTATTGCAAACAGAAAATAATATTCCCAAAAAAATCTCCCCAATTCGCCTTGATAAACTTAAAAAAAGAAAAATTAACCTTTTCATTTAGTGGCCAACCCTACGGTATTATTTGTTCGGTATCTTTTTTTTTGCTACCGATATGTAATCCATACGGGATTGGAAATGGTAGTGAATTCGCTCAACGTTATTAATCAGCCGTCTGTCTGGTACCACCATTACCGCCTATCACATCAGCCGCTGCCCGACAATTACATGCCCGGAATTAAATTTGTATTGATAGGATTACCTAATTTATATCCGATCATTTTTTTAAGGAGGAAGCAAGTAAAATGATGACATATTCGTACTCTTAATGATAAATGCTTTTTTATAAAAATGCCGTAGGCATGGCATATCGGTAGCAGCCATCCCTACAGGATTCATAGTTCCGTATCTTTTTTTTTGCTACCGATACGTCATCCCTGCGGGATTAGAAATGGTACCATTGAATTTTACCCTAATTTATATGTGATCATCTTTTAAAGAAGAAGCAAGTAAAAGGGTGACATATTCGTACTCTCAATGATAAATGCATTTTTATAAAAATGCCGTAGACATGGCATATCGGTAGCAGGTAAAATCGTGGTGTACATCAGAATGCCGTAGGCATAACATTTTGTTACCGCTTTATAATGCAAATAGCAAATAATAATCCCAAAACAATCCTCCCAAATAGCCTTGAGTAACTGACACAAACTAACAATAAACTTTTCATTTAGTTGCCATCCCTACGGGATTCATAGTTCCGTATCTTTTTTTTTGCTACCGATATGTAATCCCTACGGGATTGGAAATGGTAGTGAATTCGCTCAACGTTATTAATCAGCCGTATGTCTGGTACCACCATTACCGCCTATCACATCAGCCGCTGCCCGACAATTACATGCCCGGGATTGAATTAGTATTGATAGAATAAACTAATTTATACCTGATCATCTTTTAAGGAGGAAGCACTGTTATAATGATGACTTATTGGTAAACGCAAACAACCGGTGTATTTTTATCAAAATGCCGTAAGCTTGGGATAGCGGTAGTAGTTCAATTCGTGCGTGTCTATCTGAATGCCGTAGGCATGGCATATTGTTAGCGCTTCGTATTGAGAACCACTGCTCAAAAGCTAATTTTACAAGGCTTTTCCAATGAAGAAATCGTTGACATCACCGGACTGGATAATGATCAAATAAAGAGAATACGTAAAGAGATGATTTAGTCCATATCGAAGTTCGCACCATGTAATGCTCAGCTTATCTGATATTTTTTTACTAGTCTCTTTAAATTTTCAAACTCTCTTGCTGAGATTACAAGTTGATTAATAAAAGAAAAAGTTGAAATATTTTTTAAATGTTGTTGCTAAAAGTGGAACAGCCATTAAGGTTAATTACGTACTTTTATTTTGAGCGTTTTCCTTAAGGCGCTGCGAGCCGATGAGTGGACGTAGGGATAATCTTAGCTTATCACTATGCTGAGAGCTTTTATGCAACAAGGATTTGAAATGAAATAGCGGTACGCTCTACCCGGACATTACGAAAAATGCAACTAATGAAAACTACCATTAGTTGCATTTTTTTATTGAATCTAAAATATTTTAGTTCGTAATAGTAATAATAATTCCGGTGTTTACGCTAAAGTTGCCCGGGCTTTCTACCTTAATACTTGCACAAGTGGCGTTAATATTTCCTGTTACATTGTGGCGAATAATAACCACTGCTCCTACGGGAGGCACTACCCCTCCCTGCCAGGTGGCCGGATTATTCCAATTGCCATTAGCTATGCTGGTATAAGAAATTGCAGCGGCTCCCGACAGCACCCCGTTAGTCAATACTTTGGATGCATAAATATCAGTCGTAGAAGGCAACAAGAAATTCCTGTTATCGCTCCATGCAATGATGACGCTGCCTGCATTGCTCGAAGTGATAGCGGGATCGTCGTTGATACCAAACGGACTGTTGCAAACAATGGTGCCCGATACACCCCATTGTTTTACTCCTGACATGTTTAATTTTTGCGCTTTTACAGAATTGTTATCTCCTGAATTATAAGCAAAAATAGTGTTGCCGCTGCCGTCGGCAGCCATCACTCCACCAGATACTATTTCATCTTCCAGAGTAACAGGCACCCCATTCAGCGCCCACGAAATAGCACCTGCATTCGTTATTCTTTGTGCATAAAATCTACTTATATCCAAGTAATTAATGGAAACGACTGCACCACCTGCACCGTCTGATACAACATCGTTGATAAACTGATTTTCTGCGGCTGTACAAACAGCAACACCACCGGCTGCCCATTGGGGCACGCCATTACTATTTACTTTTTGTGCGAAGATGTCATAGTTGATAAAGCTCCCATCATCATTTCTTCCATCATCAAAAACAAGGATAATATTTCCACTCCCATCCGGTATGGCATTCGAAATTAAGTCAGAATTTTGGTTACCTGGAGCAGTGATGATAGCGGCGCCACCATCGCCCCATAGTCTTGTACCACTGGCATTAAGCCGTTGTCCATAAATATCTGCATTGGTAAGATCAGTGTCTTCGTCGGTAATGTCATCATAAACCAAACCGATAGGGTCATTGCGCGTATCCACAAAAAAGATAAAAGCACCATTTGCACCATCTGACAATATACTGGAGGAGGCTCTGAAACCCGCGGCCGTACAAACCACTATGCCATTTGCGGTCCATTGTGCTGCTCCGGCACTGTTATACCGCTGTGCATAACTCTGAATATTTTTCGCCACGGAATCATCTCCAAACCAGGTAACGATAACGCCGCCCAGCCCGTCGATGCAAAGCAGAGGCTGCAAGTCGTCCCGTGATGTATTATTGGTTACCCGTAAGCCATTTACAGTCCATTGCGCTATGCCTGTAGCAGATATTTTCTGAATATATATTTCCCCAATATCCTCATTGTGCCTGAAGTCTGTCCAGGCCACAAAGGCTCCACCAGCACCATCTCCTACTGCCGACACATCTTCTTTAACCCCATCACTGACACTAACGTTTACCGGACTACTGCTACTGCCCCAGGCAACCATTCCGGCAGTGGTGATACGCTGCACATGTAGCAGCTCTTCATTGAAATCGTCTGCAAAAAAAATGATGCTGCCATTGGAACCATCAGACACAGAGATGGGTTTCCCATCTATCCCTAATTTGTTACACACAAGCGTGTTTACAGATGGGTTATTGCTCCACTGACCTTTTGCACAGAAAACGATAAAAGCAAATAAAAAGAGGGGAATAATTTTTTTCATACAAGTTTGTTTTGGGAACCTGTTATTCAAGAGGGCAAAATTATACATAATATAATTAAAAAGTCGATTGAATATTACTATCAGAGAACGCCTATCTTTCCTTGTCGTCAGTTCTATTTTCCAATAACCGGGTAGGTGGCATGACTTACTTCGCTATCACACAAGTTTAGATATTGCAAAAGAGATGGAGGAGAAAACTGACTATTTCTCATTGAAATGATCCGTTTCGTGCCGGATTACCTCAAAGCAGATTACCAGATTTGGGGTAGTAAACTAAAGTTCACCTTATAAAAAGATTTAAATGAATGGTATTATTTCAACTTCACGGAAGCCGCTGCACGGATAATAATTGCGAAAGAGCGGCATAAATAGAGAATAACAATACTGTTGAAAGCGTTTTGACAACTATCAGGCGGCAGGGTCACCCAACCCATAATCCGCTTTTTGCTTTTTAGACAAAGCCCTTACAATCAGATCATAACTATGGCAGGCCAATTCCAGAATCAGTTTATCCGGCAGGCTGCCATCCATCATCAGGGTATTCCAGTGTACCTTATTCATATGGTAGCCGGGAACAATGGCCGGGTACCGTTCCCGCAGATTTACGGCTCGCCCAGGATCACATTTCAGGTTTACACTCGCAAAAACAACCGTATCGGCGAGGGAAAAAATTTTATTGGCTACTTTAAACACCAGCACTTCTTCTCCAAAGGGCATTCCTTCCGTAACAGCGGGCAATGTAAAACAATAAGCCCTTAAAGCTTCCAGATCCATAAGGGTAAATATAAAAAAAGCGCCGGAAAAAATACATTCTCCGACGCCTCTTTTTATTGTGTATCACTGCCGTAGCAGGATTAATGTTGATGATTGTGCTGCGAAGCATTGAACTCATCCACCGAAACAGACTCCTCATGGTATTGCACTTGTCCTTCGGTCCAGGTAAACAATTTTTCGGTCAGCAGGCGGTGGTAGTTTTCATCGATGTATTTTTTGTCCTGCATCATACGGTCTACATAACTATCTAGCCAGGCAGTGCTTTCGTCAAGGGTGGTTACTCCCATATAACTCATCATTTGTATTTTGGCATAATTGCGCAATTCTTCAGGCTCCACTTTAATATCTCGTCCCTTTATAAAATAATCGCTTATGAGCGTCCACTTTAATTGGTTTTTAAAAGAAGGAAATTCAGCCTCGGCTTCTTCGGCAGTTTTAGGCTTCTCACCTCCCTGCTGCATCCAACGCTTCAAAAATTCTTCCGGAAACTCAAGCTGTGTATTATCTAGCAAGTAATGATAAATTTTATCCTGCACCTGAGCCCTTGCCTGATTTTTCCAGTATCCTTCAACGTCTGCTTTCAGTGCTTCCCGGAACCCGGCTTCGGTTCCCACCGATTTACCAGGGAAAATCTGATTGAAAAATTCTGTATCGAGTTCACGCTTTTCTACCAAACCAATTTTAGCTATGGTAATGTTGAAACGGCGTTCTTTAGAGATATCCTCATCTACCTTCAAATCCTCACAAATCCAGGTATATTCTTTGTCTTCAAAAGCTTCTCCCAAAGTAAAAGTAAGCGAATCGCCCACTTTCAATCCCATCCACTGAGGTCTTACGGACTCCGAAAAATAAGAAACGAGCAAGCTGTTGGTTTCATGCCTCAGGCCATCCTCCAGTTCATTTCCTGCTGCATCTACTTCATTCAATACCACATTGAGTACACATCCATCAGAATCAACTGTTTCTGGTTCTTTCATGTTGCCATAGCGGTTTCGCAAACGATCGATTTCTTCTTCGAGCATTTCGTCGGTTACCACTACATTTTTTCGGGCAATGGTAGCTTTTTCCAGCGGGGCAGGTACTACTTCGGGTTGTAAACCCAACTCAAAAGTAAAAGAAAACTCTTTGGGCTCATTCTGATTGAAAGACCGAACGGTTTCGTTGTTGGCCTCTGTTGGCAGGGGCTGACCAAAAATAGCCGGTTTTTCCTGCTCAAGGTAGGCATTGATTTCTTTTTCTGCAGCGCGAAGTACTTCTTCGGTAAAAACACTGCTACCATACATTTTTTTAACCACACCGGTAGGCACCATCCCTTTTCTAAAACCAGGGATATTGGCCTGCTTGCTATAATTTTTAAGCGATTTTTCGTACGCCGGATAGTAGTCTTCCTTTTGCAGAGTTACCGTTACATGATCAACAAGCGGCGCTGCACTTTCTCTTTTTACCTGAGCCATTTTTGTAGATTTTATTTCCTTAGGTCGATGAAAATTTTTTAATGCATGCTTGCATATATCGACCGATTCCCTTATTTTGGGGGGGCAAAGGTAATGGTTAAAGATATTCCACGAACGAAAGACGATGGGAACCCTACCAATACCTTGCTAACAAAAACCTATAAATATTACTTGAACCAAGAGAAAAATACGATTACTAATTTTTTTAACAGGGATACTAATTTTTTTAGTGTGCAAAACAATTTACGCACTATCTTAGCAGCCTTAATAATTTTACCCCCTATGGCAAAAGCAACAGTACAAACCGAAGAAAAAAATGGAGTAGTTCCTTCGGAAAAAATGAAGGCACTCAAACTAACTATTGACAAAATCGACAAAGATTTTGGCAAAGGCAGTGTGATGATGATGAATGAAAAGGGTATAGTGAATATAGATGTGATAAGCACCGGCAGCATTGGCTTAGATGTAGCGCTCGGCATCGGCGGTTTACCCAGAGGAAGGATCGTGGAAATCTACGGACCTGAATCAAGTGGTAAAACAACCATTGCAATCCATGTTATTGCAGAGGCCCAAAAGAAGGGTGGAATTTGTGCCATTGTGGATGCCGAACATGCTTTTGACAGCAATTATGCCAAAAAACTAGGGGTAGATGTAGATAATCTATTGATCAGTCAGCCCGACTATGGAGAGCAGGCACTTGAAATTGCCGACCGGCTTATTTTGAGTGGTGCCATTGATGTACTGGTAATTGACTCCGTAGCTGCATTGGTTCCTAAAGGCGAACTGGAAGGCGAGATGGGCGACAGCAAAATGGGATTGCAGGCACGACTGATGAGTCAGGCGCTTAGGAAACTGACTGCCACCATCCATAAAACCAATACCATTTGCATATTTATCAACCAATTGCGGGAAAAAATAGGCGTGATGTTTGGTAGTCCTGAAACCACCACCGGTGGTAATGCCTTGAAGTTCTATGCTTCTGTTCGTTTGGATATCCGCCGCATCAGTCAGATAAAAGATGGCGATCAGGCAGTAGGTAACCGAGCCCGGGTGAAAGTTGTGAAAAACAAAGTAGCCCCACCGTTCAGATTGGCCGAGTTCGACATTATTTTTGGTCTGGGTATCAGTAAAGTGGGTGAGATTATTGATATGGGTGTGGAACTAGGTATTGTGCAAAAAAGTGGTAGCTGGTTTAGCTACGATACCAATAAATTGGGACAAGGTCGTGAGGCTGTGAAAGACTTGCTGAGAGATAACCCCGAATTAAGTGCTGAAATTGAAGGAAAAATAAGGGAGAAAGTAAAAGAAATGCAAGGGGGATAAGCATCTGCTTTGAAAAGCGTTGTTATCCTTTACAAAATATGGGTTAGTAAGTAAAGAGAGCGGCTCCTTCGGGAGCTGTTTTTGTTACACCATTCTATAATTGGGTAAGTAAAAAAAAGGCTGATTACAAATACTTACGGAAGGCCTGATGCAGATACTGTTTCAGTTGGTGGCAAAAGAGCACCTATTTACCTGAAAAACAGGTTGTGGCAGATTTGCTGAAATAGCTTTTCAAGGGAAAAAAGCCGGGGAAATATTCTCCTGCTTTTTTTTGATAAAGCACAATGCGTATTTTAGACAGCAAAATATAAATATGATGCATTCAAAGTGGTTAGGGTTCCTTTTATTGCTTTTTAGTTTTGAAGCTGCCTTTGCGCAATCTCCATATTTTTTATCCAATCCGGCTATCAGCCCCGATGGCCAAACCGTCTTTTTCAGTTTTGAAGGGGATCTATGGAGAGTACCTTCTACAGGAGGAAATGCCGTCCGCATTACAGCAATGGCCGGATACGAATCCTCGCCCCGTGTATCGCCTGATGGAAAATGGATTGCCTTTACAAGCGATCAGTTTGGCAATGCAGATGTATTTCTTTTACCTCTCAACGGTGGAGAAATAAAGCAACTTACCTGGCATAGTGCCAACGACAATGTAGATAGCTGGAGTTGGGACAGCAAATTCATTTATTTTACCAGTACCCGCGAAAGCAGACAGGCTGGCTATAAAGTAGCTATTTCGGGAGGTACACCCACCCGAATCTTTGGAGATTATTATTTCAGTTATGACCACAATATTTGGGAAGCCCCCAACAGCAAAGAATTATTATTTACCGATAGCTGGGAAAGCAATAGTCAGGCTTACCGCAAAAGATACAAAGGACCTTTTGCTCCCAATATCCAATCTTACAACCCCGAAACCAAAGTGTTTAAAAAGTATACTGATTATATTGGAAAGGATTTTTCCCATTCTATTGATAAAAACGGCAATATCTATTTCATCAGCGATGAAGCGAATGGAGAATATAATTTATACAGTTTTGAAAATGGAAAAAAGAATGGCCTCACTAATTTCTCTACCTCTATAAAATCTCCTGTTGTAAATGCCAATGGCGGCAAAGTGGTTTTTGAAAAAGACTACCAAATTTTTCTTTACGATGTCGTAAAGAAAAAAGCAGAACCTGTAAATATTTCGCTGGTCAGGAATTACCTTTTACCAAAGGATAAGGATTATGCTGTTTCCGGCAACATAACAGCATTTGACGTTTCCCCTGATGGAAAAAAGCTGGCTTTTATAAGCCGGGGTGATTTATTTGTAAGCGATGTAGAAGGTAAATTCATTAGGCAATTGAATGAAGGCAAAACAGAGAGAGCCTCAGCAGTAAAATGGCTTGGTGACAATAAAACGCTGTTTTTTTTACAAACGAAAAACGGCTACTACAATCTGTATTCCATGGCAGCCGATGGTAGTAGCCCCTTAAAAGAAATTACTAAAAATAATGCCAACGGCCGGTTTTTATCCCTGAATAATAAACTTACCAAAGCCGCTATGATTAGTGGAAGAGGTGAAGTGCTTTTGGTGGATACAAAATCTTTTGAAGTAAAAACTATTTTGAAAGATGAAATATGGGGTAACCGGGGTTCTACTCCGTATTTCTCACCGAATGATGAATATCTCACCTTCAATGTTTACCGTGATTTTGAAGCCGATATCGTTGTTCATGAAATCAAATCCGGTAAAACCACCAACCTCACCAATAGCGGGGTAACGGAATCAGACCCTTTATGGAGCCCGGATAGTAAATACCTCTATTTTGTGAGCAACCCTTTAAAACCATCTTATCCTTTTGGTTTAAATCCGGCTAAAATTTACAGGGTTTCCCTTGAAAAAAATGATGATCCTTACCGCATAGAAAAGTTTGATGAACTTTTTACGGAGGTAAAAAAAGATACCACTAAAAAGAAAGACTCTTTGGTGGCGATAAACATTGATACCGACCGTTTTTTGGAAAGAATGGAATCTGTTGGCCCGGATGCCGGCAACCAATATTTACTGGCATTGGTACAAAAGGGAGACAAACAAACAGTTCTTTATTCAAGCGATCATGGAGAAGGCAAAACAGCTTTATGGAAAACGGTTTATGAGCCTTTTGAATCCCCAAAAACAGAGAAAATTCAAGGTTCTACATTAAGGGTTTCTGAATTTGTAGAAGCAGATGGCAAATACTTTGTATTGTCAGGTGGAGGCATTTCCAAATTAAACCTCGATGCAAACAAGCTCGATCCGATTTCTGTAAGCTTTACTTTCCGAAGAAATCTGGCTTCCGAGTTTAATCAGATGTTTGAGCAAGCCTGGGCGCAAATGGAAGAGAATTTTTATGATGAAACCTTCCGCGGACTGAACTGGACAAAGATAAAGGATCGCTATAGTGCATACCTTCCCTATATCAATTCAAGACAAGACCTCCGGGTTTTACTGACCGATATGCTGGGGGAGCTCAACTCTTCGCATACTGGGTTTGGAACTGGTGGAATTGATGAAGAAGTTAGCCTGAAGAGCCGAACGGTAGATCCGGGTATCCTTTTCGAAAAAGACAACCCTTATACCGTTAAGCGTATTATAAGCAGAGGGCCGGCTGATAAAAAGGAAATCAGGATCGAGCCCGGTGATGTTTTGGTAAAAGTAAACGAGGTGGCAATAGATCCATCAAAAGACCGCTCCATGTATTTTACCCAACCATCTGCAGACAGGGAAATTCAACTAACTTTTAAAAATGGTAAAGGTACCTATGAGGTAAATGTCCATCCGGCAACCTCCATAGCAGGTTTACTGTACGAGGAATGGATAGATGCCAACCAAAAGCGGGTAGATGAAAAGACGAATAAAAAGGTGGCTTATACCTATATGAAAAATATGAGTGGTGGTGAACTGGAGACTTTTTTTATGGATATTGCCCGGGACTTTTATAGGAAAGATGCGCTGATACTTGACCTACGCTACAATACCGGAGGAAATGTGCATGATGAAGTGCTGAGATACCTGAGTCAGAAGACTTATCTGAAATGGAAATACCGGGGTGGCGCCTTAACCGGACAAAGCAATTTTGCTCCAGCCGACAAACCTATTGTACTACTCATAAATGAGCAAAGCCTGAGCGATGCAGAAATGACCGCAGCCGGTTTTAAAGCGCTGAAACTAGGTACAATTATTGGCAACGAGACCTATCGTTGGATCGTTTTTACCACAGCTACTTCGCTGGTAGATGGAAGTTCTGTGCGCCTGCCAAGTTGGGGCTGCTATTCATTGGATGGTAAAGACATTGAATTTTCCGGAGTTTCCCCCGATATTAAAGTCTTAAACGAGTTTGATGACAAATTAAACGGCAGAGACCCGCAATTGGATAAAGCTATTGAGGTGATTTTAAACCAACTGAAAAAATAAAAAACACGATTCTATAAAGAGCAGCTCCTTCGGGAGCTGTTTTTTTTGCCTGCCATGCAATGATTCAAGCAATAGCTGCGTCTTTAAATTATGGCAATTATCGGAGCGCTTCTGTTGTAAACTTTATGGATGAAAAATCAATCTTGGACTTGTGCCGAAAGAACAACCGGCAGGCTCAAAAAAGCCTGTACCAACTGCATGCTCCCTTCATGCTGGGAGTTTGCTACCGGTACACCAAAAGTCGGGATGATGCAGAAGATGTGCTTCAGGAAGGTTTTGTAAAAGTTTTTACCCAGTTTCATCAGTACAAAGAGTCAGGATCCTTGCAGGCCTGGATTTATAAAATTATGGTGACAACTGCCATCAGCTATTTGCGCAGACACAAACGGTACAGGAGTCAGATGGATTTTTCAGAAAACGCACTCCATCCGGTTGTGGAACCAAGGGGCATATCCAATCTGCAAACGGCAGATCTGATGGAATTGGTTCGTAAGCTTCCAACTGGTTATCAAACCATTTTTAATCTTGCAGGCATAGAAGGATACGACCACACAGAAATAAGCGAAATACTTGGTATTAGTGTTCAAACAAGTCGAAGTCAGTACAGCCGGGCAAGGGCACAATTGATAAAATGGGTGGATGCCTCGGAATGGCAGGTGCTTAAAAGCAAAGAAAATAATTGATTATTTACCTTAAGAAGATAAAAAATGGATGGTTTTGATGAAAATATGAAAAAAGGGGGGACACAGTTCGAGATGGAACCAAGTCCTGAATTATGGAGCCATATTGAAAAACAATTGGATGAAAATAAAGATAAAAGACGTGCTATATGGCTATGGTGGCTATTACCATTCCTTATGGTGGCAAGTGGGGTGTATTGGTATACAAATCAAAACAAGGATATCACAACTTTAGAAGATGAATTGATAACTGTTGTATCGCCGGATCAGGAAAATCCCAAGAAAAAGGATGGAATTATTAACGCACAAAAAACCGAAGAGGGGAATCAATTATCGGGTAATCAAAGCCCTATTACCGAAAGTTTAAAACAACAAGTAAGGCCTTTACAATCCATTTCGAAAGATCAAATAACACCAGATATTATTCCTGCTGAGGCAAAGACAATGCAGGTTAACGCTACTGCCACTGTTTCAATTGTGAGGAAGGAGGCTTATGAGAGGCTTTTGAAGAAGCTACCACAAATAGAGTTTTCGAAAAGCAGCCTGACTATAATTGATGGGGGTAAGCAACTCAAACAATTACCTGCATTGGTTGATTCCGAAGTATCCAAAGCAATACAACCTATTTCTATAAAAGTAAAGACTGAAGAGGCAGATTCTCTGAATTCAGTACTTGTATCGGCGGCTGTAGCAGGTAGAGAAAAAACAGATTCTACAAAAAAGTCCCTAAATAAAAACAAGGCAAATGGAGGTTTTAGAATAATTATTGGAACGGGTTTTCACAACCTGGGGGGCAAGGGGTTGGGGCTCAACCCCTTGCTAGATGGAATTAATAACAGTACAGTATTCAATTCGCCTGGAAACCCCGGATCATCTGCAGTGTTGCAACCTACCCGGGCAAGGCTTGGATTTATGGTTGGTGCAGAAAAAACTATAAAAATAAAAGGCAGCAATCGGATAGAGTGGGTAATTGGGTCGCAATATCAATATCAGCGCATTGAAGCATTTACCGGCAACAGATCAGATAGCAGTTTACCATTTATAAGCAACAGAAGAGGATCTTCCGGGGAAACAAGTATGGCTCCCTATTATTACAATGTGGGGAATAATCAATCTCATATTGGCCATCAACACCGGTTGTCCATACACACCGGGCTTCAATTAACTTTAGACAAAGCAAAGCATTGGAGTTGGCAAAACAGGATTTATGGAGGTATCATTATTTCCTCGGATTATTTACAGCCACAAACCATAATCCCAGGTTGGGTACCTTCTGCCAATCTGATTCGGAAAAGCCATGCCGGACTGGAAACGGGTATTCAATATACCTATGGCAGATGGGGTACCGGGGTATTTGCTCAGCAAAACGTTACCGCTTCAAGTAATTTCAGGAACCTGCCAAAACAATACTGGCGTGGTCTTGAGCTCAGATTCTTTTATAATATTCCTTCATCTGTAAAAAAATAAAAATGAATTACTCTTTAAAATCTTCGATATGCTGTATTTTAATGCTTGCTGCCTTTAGTGGGTGTATAAAAGACACGTTGATAACAACTTATACCTACACATTAGCCTCACCTATATTTAAAACCACACAGGAGGTTCGGGCCAATATTAAAAACCTACCTGGCATTGCATTAAAAAATCCAGGAAAAATGTATGTTTCGGGTTCCTATATTTTTCTAAACGAAAGAAATAAAGGCATTCATGTGATCAATAACAGCAATCCTGCTAATCCGGTAAACGAATCGTTTATTGCCATTCCCGGTTGTGAAGATCTGGCCATTTATGATAAAACACTCTATGCAGATTGCTATACAGACCTGATGGTATTGGACATCAGCAATCCCAAATCTGTTATATTAAAAGAGGTGAATGCTAATTTATTTCCAGAAAGGCGCTATACCATGGGGTTTGCCATGGACTCGAATCAGGTAATAACAGACTGGATTGTAAGAGATACAATTGTAAAATACAAAACAAATATAACCGACGGACAGTTGAGTAACGGAGGGCTTTCGTTCAATTCATTCGATGCATTTGTTTCTCTTTCATCAGGTAATAGTGTACGGGCACAAGCAGGAAAAGGAGGAAGCATGGCAAGGTTTGCTATAACCCACGATTACTTATATGCAGTTACCCAACAAAACCTGCTTGCGTTAAGTCTTGCCAATCCAAACAGTCCAAAGCTTACATCGAATAAAGCTATGGGTTGGGGAATTGAAACCATTTATCCTTTTCAGGACAAATTATTTATTGGCTCCAACAGTGGCATGTTTATCTATTTGCTCACCAACCCGGCACAGCCAAAACAAACAGCCGTTTTTACACATGCTACGGTTTGTGATCCGGTAATAGCCGACGGCAATTTTGCCTATGTTACCCTTCGATCAGGAGTCGTTTGCCAAGGCTTTACCAATCAGCTCGATGTAGTAAATATAGAAAATATCTATAATCCTAAATTAGTGCGCTCCTATCCGCTTACCAATCCGCATGGGCTTGATAAAAGAGGAAACTGGCTATTTGTATGCGATGGCAAAGATGGTCTTAAAGTGCTGGATGCAACTGATGCAGCAAATTTGAAGCTTAAGAAAACCATTGCAATAAAAGATACATACGATGTAATTTGTTGGGGGCCGGTAGCCATTGTAAGTACTGCAGCAGGCATTTACCAATATGACATTCAGGATGTAGAAAAAATATCGCTATTGAGCAAAATAATGGTTACTCCTTAAAATATTTTTCGGGTACCCATTGATAAATGCTCAACCGTGCAGATTTATAGGCAGAGAGGCTAAAGACATCCAAATATGATAAATAAAATTTTCTATGGCCAAGGAGACGCACACCAAATAAACACACAAAATCCTCATTTTATCTACACACATTTA
Organism: Chitinophagales bacterium; assembly: GCA_038209595.1. Taxonomy (GTDB): domain Bacteria; phylum Bacteroidota; class Bacteroidia; order Chitinophagales; family Chitinophagaceae; genus Phnomibacter. The sequence goes on along the minus strand of JBBQXO010000075.1, from coordinate 8,217 downwards.
CAACAACTATCTGTAAATAAAGTAACGGAAGTTAAAGCAGAGCGGACAAATAAAACCTGTCTCTACGGCCATAGAGATGTACAAAAACTAAACGTATGAAAATTCTTGGATGCTTATTTCTATTTTTCTGCCATACACAGGCTTTTGCTCAAATAAATAAATCTGCAACCAAAGAAAAATGGCATTATACCGGTTTGGTGCAGGGTGGTATTATTGTGGGAGCAAATAAAGAGGAGTACACGGTTCAAACCATACATGGCATTCGCCATAACAAATTAATTTTGGGTATAGGGGTTGGCATCGACAACTATTTAATTGCCGGCTTCCCTATAGTAGCCCATGGACAATACCTTTTAGGTAGGAAAGAAAAGACTGGTTTTGTTTATATACAGGGTGGGCCTCAGTTACCCTGGAAGAAAAATGACTGGAAGGAAAAGTTTAGTGATCAATACCGGTATAAATTGAAAACCGGCTGGCTTGCTGAATCAGGAATTGGATACCAAATCCCCATGGGAAAGTTGAAACTTATTTCCAGTATAGGATATAGCATCAAACAAGTAAGTTATGAAGAGCAACAAGTTTTTTGGATCGGACCCATTTTTCCTTTCCAGCCGGAGCCTTCTTATGATAAAAAGCAACTTACCACCCGGCGACTGGTATTTAAATTAGGTATCGGATTTTAGCAATTGAACAGGATATTATCTGTTGACACATACCTTTTAAGAAAACGTTGGAAATAGGAGCTATGAAGCTTTGTTATGCGCTATCCTTATCCGCTTTTTCCCTTTTTATGTCAAGCATTTCTTTGAGCGAAATCAATGTATCGGTGTAGACTGGTTTAGAAAGATAACGCAAAACAAATTGATTTTTATTTGCTTTTTGAACATCATTTTCATCAATAGAAGAAGAAACCACAAATACAAAAGTATTGGTTGTATCTGCAAAATCTTCGAGTCCTTCCAGAAATTCCCAACCATTCATAACCGGCATATTGATGTCGAGCATCACTACGTAGCGGTCATTGGGGATATAGTTTTCCTTTAAATGGTTTAGAGCGGTAAGCCCATTTTCAAAAGAAAGTGGGGAGGAGTGGAAGTCACTTCTCTCCAACATTTTTTTCATAATCATCAGGATTATCGGATCGTCATCTACAATTAACGTATGCAAGGCCATGATTGAAATTATTTATTTGTTTTGGGTATGATTTGTTGAGAAACACTTACGATATCCCGAATAATCTCATCGAGCTCGTTTGCTGATTGAATAACGTGGTCCAACATGACATTTTTCTCGTCATTGGGTGTTGTTTTATCTGAAATAAGGTGGATGAGACTGAGCATCCTTGCCAATGGTGCCCGCACTACATGCGATTGCTTCCAGGCAATTTCACGAAGTTTTTCGTTTTGCAGTTCTATAGCTTCAATATGGTTGAGCCTTTCAGTTATATCATTTGCCAGGATAACTTCCGCCTTTTTGCCATTGTAATAAATGATATTGCTGCGAATATCCACGTGGATAATTTCACCACTTTTTTTCTCATGCTTGAAAACTCCCTGGAAAAAATATTTATCATTTCTGCTATTCGACTCATAATTGTTCATCCCCGGAATATCTTCCTGCGGTCTGATTTGTTTAATGGTCATAGCTAAAAATTCTTCGAAAGAGTATCCATAATGTTCAATGGCAGCCCGGTTGATATCCAGAAACTTTACGGAATCGCGGTCGTACACCCACATAGGTATAGGACTTGAGTGAAAAAGCTCACTGTATCGCTTTTCAGATTCCTGTAAGGTTTGGATAAATCGGAAGCGCTCAATATTGTAGAGAATACTTTTGTAAAGACCTAAGGACGAAATATTTTCCTTAATCAGGTAATCCGACATGCCGAGCGATAAGGACTTGATGGCAAAACCAAGGTCAGCGTAGCCACTCAAAACGATAATCGGCGCTGAAATCCCAAACTCATTTATAGCATCGATAAGCTCCTTACCACTTTTATCGGGTAACGAAAGGTCTAGCAATACAATATCAAAATCCAGGTTTTCAGGCTTTTGCAAGCCTTCAACAATGTTTTTTACGTCCTGAAAACTTTTCGAATGGCTGAATTCCACATGCTCCATGTGTTCTAATAGAAAATCTTCTACTACAATGAAATCTCCTTCGTTATCCTCAACAAAAAGTATTTTATAATGCTTTTGATCTTTTTCCATGATAGATAGTGATGGTATTTTAAATACTTTGCTTTTATAAGCAAGAGAAGCGGCAAAATAACGTAATAAATCAGCTCTTGAGTATTAACTTCTGTATAATAAAGACGCAACGAAAGATTTATAAATATCTAATTAACTATTAAAACCAGATTTTTTATATCTAAAGTTATCCCAATCGCTCAAAAATCTATACTATGCTTTTTCGGATATGGTGAAAATAAAATTACTTCCCTCCTCCTTTTTTGATTCTACCCATATTTGTCCTCCCAATCTCTCAATCGTTTTTTTCACAATAGCCAACCCAATTCCGGTTCCGGCATATTCCTCTCTCCCATGTAAACGCTGAAACATGACAAAGATTTTGTCATGATAATCTTCTTCTATACCAATTCCATTATCCTTTACCGAAAAAACCCAGTTTCCTCCTCTCAGGGAGGCTGTAATCTGCACCAAAGGGGGCGTATCTGGCTTACTGTATTTCAATGCATTACTGATAAGATTTTGAAAAATCTGAAAAATAAGAAACTTTTTATTTAAAATAACGGGCAAATCTTCCTGCATGATGGTTGCCCCCTTTTCCTGTATTGTCTGATGATAAAGCGTTTTTATCTCTTCAATAACCTCCTTCAGATTAATAGATTCCAATTCTACGTTTTCCTTTCCAATACGGGAATATTCCAGCAAATCGAGGATAATTTCCCGCATCCTTACAGCGCCATCCACCGCAAGGCGAATATAAAGTTGCCCTTTATCATCAAGACTTTCCTTGTATTTTTTTTCGAGTTGGGATAAAAAACTAGTCACCATTCGCAGGGGTTCCTGCAAATCATGAGAGGCAACAAAGGCAAATTGTTCCAACTCCTCGTTGCTGATTACCAGCTCCCTTGCACGTTGGTCGAGTAAGGTATTCAAGTTTTCCAGCGACTCTTCATACATTTTCCGCTGTGTCATATCTGTTAAAGCTCCAACCATTCTAATGGCATCCCCAAGTTCGTTTCTTATAATAATTCCCCGGTTTATAACAAAAGCATACTCATTTTCTGAGGTCTTAAACCGGTATTCGAACTGCCAGTTTTCAACCTTTGGATCATCGAGCGCCTTTTGCAAACTGATATACTTAGTCTCTCTGTCGTCGGGATGAATTAAACTTCTCCATATATCAATGGTAGGCACAAGTTCTTCAACAGGGATTCTCAGTAGTTTATAAAACCCTTCTCCCCAGTACAGGGATTGATTGATTATGTCCCAATCCCAGATTGCATCGTTAGTAGCTTCTGAAACCTTTTGAAAGCGCTCATTTGACTCATGAAGTGCTTTTTCTCCCTTTTTTCGTTCGGTTATATCTCTAAAATAAATAGATAAACCACTTACTGATGGATAGGCGGATACATCAAACCATTTTTGGGTTCGAGCGTAGTATTCTTCAAATGAAATATTAGTTCCTGTTTCAAGCGATTTAAAGTAATTTTTGTAAAAAATAGTATCAATTTCATCGTTAAACACCTCCCATAAATTTTTACCTATTATTTGATCACGTGGCATTGCAAGTAATAGCTCCGCCTGCCGGTTCCAATGGGTTACTGTCCAATGAATGTCTGTAGAAAAAAACGCATCTCCTATACTTTCCAGGATGGTATTTTTTTCAATAAGTGCATTTAAGAGTTTATTTTCGGCTTTTTTTAGTTCGCTAATATCTGTATGAATACCAAAGGCCCCAATAAGTTGCTTTTTTTGATTAAATATAGGCCCACCACTAAAGTAAAATGGCATAATATCCTTGCCGGTGCTCAATAAATTCACTTCGCCTTTCCAATATTTACCATCCATTAAATTGCCAAAAACTTCTTTTGCTTGTAATAGATCCTCGTACACATTTGATAAAGTGAGCCCTTCCACAGGATATTCAGTTGAAATGCCCAGCCTATGCTGAAATTCAGGGTTTGCATATAAAGCCCGACCTTGACTATCTGAAATACCTATGCAATCCTTTGAATTTTCCATTACCATTTTAAACATCAATAACTCCTGTTCTGATTTTTTACGATCGGTAATATCTTTGGAAAAAACAGTGAGTCCATTTTCAGAGGGAAATACACTCATATCATACCAGCGCTGCAGCGGAGGGTAATACTCTTCAAATCTAACCGGGATCTTTTCATTTAAGGCACATTGGTACTCTGAATAAAACTTTAAGGAAACTGCTTCTGAAAAGGATTCCCACAGATTGGTGCCCAACACATCTTCCCGTTTTTTTTGAAAAAGCCTTTCAGCCTCATTGTTCCAATAGGTTATAGTCCAGTCTTTATCCAATTCATAAAATCCATCCTGTATACTTTCTAGCGTACCAATCAATCGTTGTCTGCTTTGATTACTGGCAATTTCTGCAGATTTAAGGTCGTGTATGTCCTGAAAACTTCCCGATATTTTCACACATTTACCGGCTACCATTTCTGGTTCACCGATCACCCGTACCCACCGTTGGTTATTCTTTGCAGTAATAATCAGAAGTTCCAGATCAATTTTCTGGCCCTCATTTATAGCTTTATCAAAGGCTCTTCTCAAGCTTATTTTTTCTTTTTTTGAAGGTATAAAATGAAAGGTATTTTCAAAATCTGGTTGGAAATCATTTCCTACCTCATTAATTTTCCGGGTCATGGGCGACCAAACAACAGCCTGATGAATCAAATCAATTTCCCAACCACCAATGAGGGCAAGGTTGGTAGCATTATCAAGCAATGCCTGCAAATTTCTCTGTTCGGTTATATCTTTCCCTACACCATATAATAACTCATCTGACGGGGAATAAGAGGTAGTCCAGGCAATCCAGATTATTTTTCCTGTTTTGGTCTTATATCTGTTTTCAAAATATACATTTCCCTCAAGGTTGTTGTAATCTGAAAGATACTGGTTGGTATTTTCCACATCTTCCTGATAAATCATTTGCCGGAAAGGAACGGAAAGCAACTCTTTTTCAGTGTATTCCAGGATCCGGGTAGCTGCAGGATTTACTTTTTTAAAGTATCCATCCAATCCTGCTATGCAAATAATGTCCTGCGAAAAGGAAAATACCTGATGCAATTCATATTCCAGTTTTTTTCGTTTGATTTCACTACCGAGGTGGTAGCCAAGACGTTCAGCAAAAGGGTAAAGTTGATCCTCCGCCATCAGGTCTTCTTTAAGCCCAAACAAAAGGACCCCTACTATTTGTTTAAAGTTAAAAAGTGGGATGGCAAAAACTGATTTCAAACCTTCCATTCGTGCATTTTCAGCGCTCAAAAAAAATGCATTGCTTTCCTTTACCTTCCATGATTGAACAGAACGCGTTTTCCAGACTGTACCAGCAAAACCTTCCCCGCTTTGGACCTTAAGAAGTGCGCCTTCGTCCTTAAAAAACTTGTGGGGATTTTCGTCACCCCAATAGCTTGCTGAAAGACTCATGTCAGCCTCGTCTTCCCCTATCATCCATAATTCCACAAGGCTATAATTACTCTCAGTAAGCCCTATCAGATTCACAACCTTCTTCAGGCTTTCTGAAATATGTTGGGTTTCATTAAAAATCTTGCTGATTTCGTTGAAGAGTTCTTTTTGAAGTACTTCTATTTTTTGTCGGGTGATATCCTGCATGGCGCCTACCATGCGTAAGGCGTTTCCTGATGCATCGCGTATTATAAATCCTTTATCTTCTACAAAAGCATAGGTTCCATTGGCTTTCATAAAACGATAATCGCAAAAATATCTATTGTCCTTACCCTTAACGGCAGTTTCAAAAGTTTCCAATACCCTATCCACATCATTAGGGTGAATGGCATGTGTCCATTTTTCCAAAACCCCATAATCATTTAACAAAAGGTAACCAAAAATAGTCTGATAGCCCTCACCCCAAATAATGGTATTGTTCGCTAGATCCTTGTCCCATATAGCATCCGAAGTAGCCTTAGTTACATAGTTATATCGTTCATTGCTGATTTTTAATTCGTTTTCCGCTTTCCTTTGATTGGTTACATCCATTACCGTTGAGATCATCAGGTTCTGATCGTATATGGGGATATTTTTTGCATTTACAATCCGTACTTCGCCAGTTTGGGTGGTAATAGAAATATTTTCCCAGTTCATACGATTAATATCACCACTCTGAATATCTCTGAGAATACGTTCGGAAATTTCTTTACGGTAAACTTCATCAGGATACACATGTTTGAAGAAAGCAGGAATATCTGTTAAGACTTCGGGAGGCCATCCATACACTTCACCAAACTTACGGTTAATCAAAGTAGTCGACCCCTCTTTTATTTTATTTACAGCAATACCAATGGGTATATTTTCAATAGCAGTTTCAATAAACCTGTTTCTTTCCTCCAACTGAATCTGAGCCATTTTCATTTGAGAAATATCCTGAACTGTCGCATTGATTGTTTTATTATTTTTCTGATTCGTTAAGTCCTTTTCAGGAGTACATAAAATCCATTTAAAACTTCCGTCAGGTAAAAGGATTCTGAATTCGAAATCTTCCTTGTAGTTCCCAGTTTGAAGGGCTTCCATAGTTAATTTAAAAAAAGAGACATCCTCCGGATGGATTGTTTTCAACAAAGCCTCCATTCCAGGTTCAAATTCTAAGGGGGATACACCCCATATATTAAAAACTTCGGAAGACCAATAAGGCGATTGATACATATAGTTGAATTGCCAGAATCCCAGTCTTGCAATTTTTTGTGCCTTGAGTAACTTTTCTTCATTCTCCTGTAAAAGGCTGAGATATCCCTCTCTTTCTGAAATATCATTGATTAAAACAAAATAAGCATTTCTTCCATTATACGTCATCATATGCGACGTGATTTCGAGCAACATTAGCTCGCCTGTTTTACGCAAATGCCTCCAGGTCTTTTTTGTAATCATCCCATAGTCACTGGCATTTTGAATCACCTCAAGAATTTTGGGTATGTCTTCAGGGGGTCGGATATCGAGGATACTCAGTGATAAAAACTCTTCTTTGGTGTAACCGTATTTGCGAAAGGCTTCCCCATTACCATCCAGAATATGCAGGGTTTCAGCATCCCAAATAAACATGGGAGAAGGGTTATTCTCAAATAAGTATTTGTAGTTATCCTTTGATGATTGCAGCTCTTCCTGTGTTCTTTTTATTTCCGTTTTATTGCGGGCTACACAATAAAGCAATTGGTCTGATTCATCCCAACTAAGGGACCATTGCAATGATACAAAACTCCCGTTTTTGTGATTCAAATCAAGGTCAAATGCAGGTTGTACAAACCCTTTCATCACTTGTTCAAGAATAGAAAATATGTCTGTTTTATGAGCCTCCGGGACCAACTCAGTAAAATGTTTATCCTTTAATTCATCCGGCTGGTAACCAAGAAGCCCAAAGCTAGCCTGATTCAGCCAGCTAAACCGACCATCTCTTTGAATGGTACCAATTAAATCAACAGATTGATTTATTGCCTTTTTTAAAATATCATAATCCACTTGACAATACTATTAGTTAAATTAATCTTACTGCAAATATTTTCCCTAGAAACTAAAGGTAGTGGAAAAAACAGAGGATTGGGAAGTGATATATATTGCTTACTATGCGCCAGGCAAATTTTTTATTTTTTTTCTGTCAGCTCTTTAAATCCTGATAAGGTATCTTTATAGATAGGCTTAACCAGAAATTTCGCAACCAGCGGATTTTGAGTTGCTTTCCACTCCTCACTCTGATCGGTAGAAGACGTAACAATACAAACAGAAGTGTTTTGGGTATCAGCAAAATGGGAAAGCTCCAGCAAAAATTCCCAACCGTTCATCACCGGCATATGAATATCAAGGAAAATATAAAAGAGTTCTTCTTTATTATAATGTTCTTTTAAATACCGCATAGCCAACAATCCATTTTCGAAAGTAAGGGGATTGTTGTCCAATTCGGTTTGTTGAATCAATATTTTAAGCATATAAACCACAACCGGATCATCATCAATGATTAAAGTCTTTGAAGTCATCGTTGGAATTTTGGGGG
>JBBQXO010000074.1:0-22365 GCA_038209595.1 Chitinophagales bacterium | reverse complement strand
AAAATGCCGTAGGCATGGCATATCGGTAGTAGTTCAATGCGTGTGTGTACATTAGAATGCCGTAGGCATGGCACATTACTAGCGGTTCTTATTGCAAACAGAAAATATTAACTCCAAAGCCATCCTACACAAGTAGCCTTGCTGAAATGTATCAACGCATACTAACATGGAGCTTTCCATCCATTGCCATACCTACGGGATTGGACATGCCAAAATCAAAATCTTAAATTATTCCACAATTTAAATACTGGATTCCCTTTTAATGGGACATCACGTAAAATAATGACATACAGATGCTCTCAATGAGCAATACCTTTTTATCCAAATGCCGTAGGCATGGCATATCGGTAGCAGGTAAAATCGTGTGTGTTCATTTGAATGCCGTAGGCATGGCATATTGGTAGCGCTTCGTATTGCGAGCAGCAAATAATAATCCAAAAGGAATCATACACAAATAACCTTGTTTAAGGGAAACATACTAACAATAAAGGCAAAAGGTCATTGATTGTTCATCAGGATTCCATATTCAAGCCCCCTTAACTCAGCAAGTCCTTTCAAACGCCCGATTGCGGTATAGCCAGGATAGGTATTTTTATTCAAATCGTCCAGCATCTGATGCCCATGGTCGGGGCGCATAGGAATAGATTCATTTCTGCGCTGCTGTAATTCGAATGCTTTCTTCATTACCTCATACATATTGGTATTGCCTGTGAGATGATCTGCTTCGTAAAAATTACCCTGTTCATCACGTCGGGTATTACGCATATGAAAAAAATGGATGTGATCGCCAAAACTTTCTACCATGGCCGGAATATCATTATCTGCTCTTGCCCCAAGAGAACCTGTACAAAAGCATAGTCCGTTGGCAGGAGAAGGAACAGCTTCAATAATTGTAGCAAGATCAGCAGCCGTACTTACAATCCGGGGCAGCCCCAATACCGGCTGTGGGGGATCGTCGGGGTGGATAGCCATTTTCAATCCGAGGGCTTCGGCCACCGGGATTATTTCCTGTAAGAAATATACAAGATGAGCCCTTAATTGATCGGTATCTATTCCCCGATAACCATCAAGCAAGGCTAAAATTTCGTCTGTTGTAAAGGCTTCATCACTTCCTGGCAACCCAAGCAGGCAGCTTTTAGACACCTTTTCTTTATCCGCTTCTGAGGCGTTATTATACCAATCAGAGGCGCGTTGCGTTAGCGCAGCATCATAGTCCTTGTCGGCACCCGGTCTTTTAAGGATAAAAAGATCAAAGGCGACGAAAGCATCTTTTTCAAAATAAAGCGCCTTGCTACCATTCGGTAAAGTGTAACTTATATCTGTTCGTAGCCAGTCGAGTACCGGCATAAAGTTATAGGCAACTACCTTTAGCCCACAGGAGGCTATATGGTGCAAAGAAGTTTTATAATTTTCTATATGTTGCCGCCAGTTCCCGCTTTGCCTTTTAATATCTTCGCTTACTGGCAAACTTTCAATTACAGTCCACCTCATGCCTGCTGCTTCAATCATGTTTTTTCTTTCTTCAATTGCTTCAACAGGCCACACTTCACCTACCTGCACCTCATGCAAAGCGGTTACCACCCCTTCACAACCAGACTGCCTGATATCCGATAGTTTTACAAGATCCTGAGGCCCATACCAGCGCATGGTTTGATGCAGTAAATATTGTTCCATAAATTTTTCTTCCATTGATTTTGAAAAATAAAAGTAAAATAATTACGCAAACCTAACTTCCTGCTACAATGATTTTTCAAGCAGACTCAACCATCGTTGATAAAAACCCTCATAGGTTGCTGTTTCAAAGGGTTCGATGGTTGCTCTTTTGGTAAGGGCAAGGTGCAGGTCATTTTCTTGAAAACATCCGGCGCCCAATCCGGCTCCAAGCGCTGCACCTACCGAACCATCAGAATCATATAATTCCACCGGAATATTCAACACATTTACCAGCGTACTGGTAAAGACTTCGCTTAAAAACATATTGGCAAAGCCTGCGCGAATCAATCCGGGATTCATTCCGTTTTCCCGCATTATATCTACGCCATACCTGAAAGCGAATGCGATGCCTTCCTGTGCAGCCCGGTAAAAATGTGGCGTACCATGTCCGTTAAAATCCCATCCGTGTACCTGTGCCCCCGGGTTTGCATTGCGTAGCATGCGCTCAGCACCATTGCCAAAAGGTAAAATGGTTAATCCATTGCTGCCAGGTTTCACACCCGCAGCCTCTTGATTGATGGAGGGATAAGATTGATTGGCACCGGTAAGCATACGCATTGACTTATTCATAATGCCACAGCCATTAATACAAAGTAAAACCCCAACGCTGGTTTTTTCAGGGCTGTGATTGACATGGGCAAAACTATTGACCCTGCAGGAAGGATCGTAAACAGGAGTATCCGCTACCCCATAAATCACCCCACTTGTGCCAGCCGTAGCCGCTACTTCTCCCGGTCGCATCACATTTAGCGATAAAGCATTGTTGGGCTGATCACCCGATTTGTAGGTAACGGGTATGCCTTGCCGCAATCCCAGCAGAGATGAAATTTCTGCAGAAAGCGTTCCATGAGTTCCAAATACCGGTTGAATATCTGGAATCAATCCGGCATCAAAATCGAAAGCCTGCATCACTTTTTCCGAAAGGGTATTGGTTTGAAAATCCCAAAAAATACCCTCCGACAAGGCGCTTGCCGTTGTGGTGATTTCTCCGGTAAGCCGGTAAGCAATATAATCTCCCGGAAGCATCACTTTGTTGATTTTCGTATAATTCTCAGGCTCTTCTTTTTTTACCCACCCCAATTTGGACGCAGTAAAATTACCGGGTGCATTCAATAATTCGGGCAATACCGATGCGCCACCCATTTTTTGATAGGCCTCCTCCCCTACGGCAACCGCCCTGCTATCGCACCAGATGATGCTGTTACGTACAGCCACACCTGTTGCAGAGAGTGCCACAAGGCCATGCATCTGATAGGCAATCCCTATTGCGCCAATAGCTAAAGGATCAAAAACAGGTGCCTGCTGCAACCGGGCAATGGCCTGCCTTACATAGCCCCACCATTGCTCCGGATCCTGCTCGGCCCAGCCGGGTTGTAAAGAAATAATCGGGGCTTCGGTATCCGGATATTGAGCCGAAGCTACCCATTTCATAGTACCTGCATCCAATACCGATACTTTTACGGAAGAGGTTCCTACATCAATCCCAAGCAACAACATATTTTCAAAATAAAAAGTGACCTCAAAAAAATTACTAAAATAAAAATCAGATGTTGCGATTGATCAGCAATTCATAATATTCCTGTTTGCCGCTAATGGTTTCGGGTTCACCTGCATCCGCAGCAATATCCCGCAGGTTTTCCAATGAAAGGTCACCGTTTTCAAAGGCTGCACCCTGTCCATTGTCAAACGACTGATAGCGCTCGTTTCGCAGGCTTTGATAATCGGTTGTAGTCAGCATCTTATCGGCAATCAGCAGGGCTCTTGCAAAAGCATCCATGCCAGCGATATGCGCATATACAAGATCGAGCGGATCGGTAGAATTGCGCCGGATCTTGGCATCGAAATTAATACCGCCCCCTTCAAATCCGCCTGCCGGTAAAATTATCAGCATGGCTTCCACCAACTCATTCAGGTTATTGGGAAACTGATCGGTATCCCAGCCATTTTGATAGTCGCCGCGGTTGGCATCCATACTACCAAGCATACCGGCATCAACCGCTACCTGCAATTCGTGCTGAAAAGTATGACCCGCCAAGGTGGCATGGTTCACTTCGAGGTTCAATTTAAAATCACCTGCCAGATCATACTGTTTCAAAAATCCAATCACCGTTTCAGCATCATAATCATATTGATGTTTGCTTGGCTCGCAAGGTTTCGGTTCAATAAAAAAGGTGCCGGTAAACCCATTTTTACGGGCATAATCCTTCGCAGTATGCAGAAAACGGGCAAGATGCTCCTTTTCTCTTTTCATATCAGTATTCAAAAGGCTCATGTACCCTTCGCGGCCACCCCAAAAAACGTAATTTTCCCCGTCAAGCGCAATAGTGGCATCAAGAGCAGCTTTCACCTGTGCCCCTGCATGCGCTAATACGGCAAAATCAGGATTGGTGGCGGCTCCATTCATATAGCGCCGATGCGAAAAAAGATTGGCTGTTCCCCAAAGCAGCTTCACGCCGGTATCAGCCTGTTTTTGCTTTGCATAATCTACCATGGCCTGCAAGCGCTGTTCATTTACCCGCACATCATTCCCATAATCCACCACATCCACATCGTGAAAGCAATAATAAGGTATATCAAGTTTGGTGATAAAATCAAAGGCTGTATCCATTTTTTGCCTTGCTCTTGCCACCGGATCGGTCGTCTGATTCCAGGGAAAAAGATGGGTGGCGCCGCCGAATGGGTCACTACCATCTCCATTAAAAGAATGCCAGTAAGCACAGGCAAAACGAAGTGTGTCTTTCATAGATTTTCCGCCAACCATACGCTGTGCATCATACCACTGAAAAGACAGCGGGTTATCGCTTTGCGGGCCCTCGTACTGAATAGATGGAATGGCTGAAAAATAAGATTCATTCGAGGTAAGTACTTCCATTGTTTGTTGTTTTAGGTGCTAAATTATTAGAATTATTTGTAAAAAATACAAAAATAAAATCAATGCGATATCGTCATCTTATTAAGGTGTAGTAGTTATTCCTTTTTATCATTTTGCTCTTCCCCGTTTAGGATTCGTCAGGAAACCCAGCCAGGCAAGCTTTCCAGCAAAATTATCATCTTACAAAAGGATCATACCGGCAGAATACTGCGGGTAGATAAAAAAGGCATCAGATGTTTTGTTGATAAAAAACACCTGACGCCTTCTATGTTGTTGCTTACAGGAATTACTAATAAGCCATTGGAATTAATTCCATATATTCTTCTACAGTACCTCCTTTTAAGCAAGTTTCAATAATGCGCTTGCCTAGTGGGTTTAATTCCGGTGTAAGATATTGTTGCAGTTCTCTTCTAAAAAAATCATATAATATTTCTCCACCGGCATCATAACCACTTGTTCCAACCTCTGCCTGTTTGTACACTTTAAGTAAACGGGTTGGAATTCTTTCCCCTTCAATGGTAAGATAGTTAAATTCAAAACCCAGTAAAGGACATCTTGCAATCTGATACTGTTCAGGGCGCAATTTTGCATTACCCCTGCGGGTTAGGTATTCCCGCATCAATAATTGTGGTTTAAATCCGGCTTTCCAGGCACCTACATATTGGTTGGGAACCAATGTATAGCGGGTGCGAGGCGTTTTTATCATCTGATCGAGCAAAATATTGGCATGATTAAACCTTTTACCGGTGGCAAAAGGCCAGTAAGAACCAACGCCTTCGCTTCCCATACCACCACCATCAACAATACTTGGGTTTGCATGGCCACGTGGCGCAACAAGCCGCCATAACCAGGCAAGTGCCGGAGGCAATACATGAAATAAACCTACAATACCATAAGTCGGATTTTCTTTGGTACAAGGTGGCGTTCTAATACCAAAACTTCTTACATCTATATTTACCGCATTGCTTATTACATTTGGCACGATGGCTCTTGGCACAATAACCCTTGGATTGGGGCATGGTTTACCGGGACTATCTTCGGTGTGATCCCAAATGAGAGCCGTACAATCAGGATTTGATTTTATGTTGATAAACAAAAGTGGTTCCTGTGGCTTTATTGTCATTTTCTCAAGTTGAGGATCATGCCCGTAATCGGTAATACTGTCAACCCTTATAAACCAGGCATTTTCAGCATCTAATACAGAAAGCTTTCCAGGTGTATTTTGAAGGGATGGATGGCACAAAGCCATATCGTCGGTTACGGGGAAAAAGGAGCAGAAAAGCGGAAGATGTATGATTATTTTATCTCCGGTTACAGAATTTGTTCCAACGAGGATTTCACCATTTTTTTCCCGAACAATGGTCTGAAGCATTTCACTTTTACCCCCTCCGCTTGCACCTTCGTGCATAAAGGTGGTAATATTGTCGTAGGGGCTCGCCACTTGCACAGTAGAACAATGCGCAGTAATCCATCCTTCTTTTTCTCCTTTTGTTAATAGAGCGCCATACAAGCCTTTCTTGGCACTAGGGCCGGGATACAAATTGAATGAAAATATCTCATGTAAATTCTCCGAACGGTTGTGCACTACAATTTGCTTGCCTTTAAAATGCGTGTGTCGGAAAGTGGGTGCAACATATATGGCTGATTCAATGGCAAAGTCCTCAGGCAATTTATCATGCGGCATAATCTGCTGAAGCATAGCAAGCCCCATGGCAAAAAAGCCTGCATTGGCTGGTGCTATAGCTATACCTCCCGTACCAATATGATCTCTTCCGGCAAAATAGAAAAACACCGCTAAGTCCTGCGACTGAAGCCAACTGATGGTTTCTTTTCTTAAATCGTTAAAATCGTAGCCCATATAATCACTGAACCGCATTTTATCAGTAGGCAAATTATCGCCAATAAGCATGGTATCCGGATCTCGCCGTCTCATGTACGCATCGGTATAGTTGGCAGAGATGCCGTTAGATACTTTATGTACTACTACCTCGGTAACCACCTCATTGTTAGGAAGTGAATACTTCACCTCAAATTGATTGTTGTGTTCGCCGTTAACTGCTGCAATGGCTAATTGATCTACGGTATCAAATACCTGAAAAGATTTGCAATTGCTAAGGATTTCTCTTGCATCATCGGGCAAATTTACTTTACTTTTTTCGAGGATTTCAAATAAGCTACTCATGGAGGTACTTCATTTTTGATGTTATAAAAAAATATTTCAAGTTTAAATATATATAAGATCAAGTAATTGGTATAAATACTTTATATTTTACAATTTGAATAAATGATAGGCATTTCTATTTTCGTATTAATATGATCTTTATTTTTCTTTTCTAACTTGAAATTTCTATGTACAACCAAAATCAATTTTCTTTGGCAAAAATCTCCTTAAAACCCAATTGCTGTCACCGATCTTCTCTAAAACGTAAAGAACAATAGCTCCGAAAGTTTGTCCCTACTTTAACCCAGAACTACTATAAAATAAACTTCCCTATATTATCACCCATGTTCAGTACCGCCGCCTACAAAAAAGGGAAATTTCTTATTGCAAGTTAATGCTTTCAAGCACATTAACATCCACAGCATTATTTTTTTTGTGGCTAAAAAAGATTTAGTGTGCAAAAATATATTCATTGAATAACCCATATATTTATTTTAATCCGGTGATAACAAAACTTATACTATTGCCAGAAGCCTGTTCCAATTCATCGCCTGCATTCTATTCTTTCAGAAAGAAATAGTAGGATTTTTATGCCCCCTTAGCTGGATTTATTGCTGCCATTAAAGGCGTTGCAGGAAGTAGGGGGTTATAATCAGCCAACCTGCCGGAAGATGCCGGGCAAAGGCAATTATGGGAAAGCCCATGTATTTTTAAAAAATTTTCTAAGGCTAACGAATGGAAAATAAGCCATTTAGCTCACTCATTTAATGTATAGCTATTGTATTTTAGGCTTCTTAAATTTACTGAAACACAAATATCTTTTATTTGGCTATAATTGCCATTGTTCCTTTTTAAGTATAGCACCTTTTCCAGCGAAATGTATAAATATAGCGAAAAAATACGTTTTATAAATAAGTAAGAAGTTACTTATTTAAATGCGGAATATTTCTATATTTTTTCTATTTTTAGCAAATCAATGGCTCATCCATAATATACGTTGAAATGCATAAGGTTTTATTTTTAGTGTTTTTATGGGTTTGCATTGCAGCCTGCAATACGTCTCCGGCCTATAAACAAGCATCTGCCTTGGAGAAACCTTTTCGCCCGCTACTGCATTTTACCCCTGATAGTGGCTGGATGAACGATCCCAATGGGATGGTTTATCATAAAGGGGTGTATCATTTGTTTTTTCAGCATTACCCGGACAGTACCATTTGGGGACCCATGCACTGGGGACATGCCACAAGCACCAATCTGGTGCATTGGAAACAACAAAGCATTAAGCTATTCCCTGATAGCCTCGGCTATATTTTTTCGGGTAGCGCCGTATCCGATAGCCTAAATACTTCGGGTTTCGCAAAAGATGGAAAAACGCCTCTGGTAGCTATTTTTACCCACCACAAAATGGAAAAGGAAAAAGATGGCACCAACACACATGAAAACCAAAGCATTGCCTACAGCCTGAATGATGGCGCAACATGGACGAAATATGCAGGCAACCCTGTGCTGAAAAACCCCGGCCACCGCGATTTCCGCGATCCTAAAGTGGCCTGGTATGCAGAAAGTAAAAAATGGATAATGACGCTTGCCGTTGGTGACCGGATCATGTTCTATTCATCGCCCAACCTGAAGGACTGGCAAAAAGAAAGCGAGTTTGGCGTTAAGGCCGGCGAGCATGGAGGTGTTTGGGAATGTCCAGACTTGTTTTCTATAAGGCATAATGGCAAAGAAGTTTGGGTACTGATTGTGAATCTGAATCCCGGTGCGCCCAATGGTGGCTCGGGGACACAATATTTTACCGGCGATTTTGATGGCAAAAATTTTACACCACACTCAACCCAAATAAAATGGATGGATTATGGCCCGGATAATTATGCCGGCATTACCTGGAGCAATACCGGCGACCGGAAAATACTGATTGGCTGGATGAGCAACTGGCTATATGCCAATAAAGTACCTACCCCTACCTGGCGCAGTGCCATGACCATTCCCCGTGAACTAAACCTACAAAAAATTGGCAGAGAATATTACCTTACCTCGTTGCCTGTTCAGGAATTATTACATATTGAAGGCTCTGAAACGAAGGTTGAAAACCTGACCGTGAAGGGTACCGTTGACCTGACGGAAAAACTGGGTGGCATTAACCTGCCCTATTTGCTGAAGTTTGATTTGGCGCAGGCCGAAGATTTCAGTCTTACTTTCTCCAACAAGAAGGGTGAAGCTTTGGTGATTGGATACGAAAAGGGTGCCAACCAATATTTTATAGACCGCAGCAAAGCCGGGCTTTCCGATTTTAGCCAACAGTTTGCCGCCATACATACTGCTCCCCGACTGGGAGGTGCCGATGGCCTTAGTTTTACTTTACTTGTAGATGTCGCCTCTGTGGAACTGTTTGCTGACAACGGCCTCACCATCATGACCTCTATCTTTTTTGCGCAACATGTGTATGATAAAATCAGTGTTCGTTCGGATAAGGGCAATACTATTTTAAAAGGCGGATTGAGGAAAATTGAGGTGAAATAAGGCGGGAATTATTGTAAGATTTTGATGGTTGGTAAAACACATTGACGGAAATGCCGGGTTACTTTTTGTAAGTATATACTTGTAAAAGAGAAAGAAGCCTTCCCGATTAAATAGAGCGTCATCTTCACTTTCCACTTCCCATAAGTGTTTCAACCATTTGCTTATCCCTGTTATATACATCTTTACGAAAATGAACCAACCCTGTTTCATCGGCAAATGCAGTAAAATAACCAATATACACCGGAATTTTACGCTCTAGCACCACTTTTTGTTCTTTACCTGCATTCATGGCATCCTTAATTCGTTTGTCTGTCCAGAAAGTATCATAGGCCAGCACTTTTTTGGCAAGGTCAAAAGGCTTTTGCACTCGAATACATCCATGGGAAAATGCACGGGTATCTTTATCAAACAAAGACCTGGAAGGAGTATCATGCAGGTAAATACTATTGGAGTTTGGAAAAATAAATTTCACCAACCCTAAAGAATTGCCTGGCCCTGGTTTTTCGCGGAGTGATCCCCCACTCCATTCCATATTCTTTCTACGCAGGTAACTGGCACTTTTTGCTCTTGAAACGCCTATTTCATTATTTATAATGCTTTGAGGCACATACCAATAAGGACTGAATACAACATAGTCCATTACACCTGAGAAAATAACCGTTTCATGAACCGGCGTACCCACCACCACATTGCATGTCCACTCGGGTAAACCCTTTTTATAATAATGCAATTTGAATTCAGGAATGTTTACCACAATCAGTTCATTTGATTCAATTTGGGCTGGCACCCAACGAAAACGCTCCATATTTACGATTAACTGCTTTACCCTTTCAGCGGCAGGTACATTTAATGCGGCTATCAACGAATTATCTATTACTGAATCTTCTTTCAATCCGTAAATACTTTTTGCTTTATTAACCGGCTCAATCATATCGGTTGTATATAGCAAGGTATCCTTTGATGCAACCGTATAGCCCAATTGCAGCAGACGCTTACGCAATAAACCAACAGATGTCGCATTGTCGCCGGACTTTAAACGAGTATTGCTTCCGCTAAGGGAAGGAATATTTACATCATTACCCGCTGCCTGCAACCGCTTATACTTTTTTAATTCATCCCGTAAATGAAAGTATTGCTTATTTAATGCGTTCTTTTCAAACGTATCAAAGTCTTTTGCATTTAGAAAACTATCCAATAAAGCGGTCATTGAAACCTGCTTACGCGGTATCATCCACCCTAGTTTCTTGCTTATACTTTCATCTACACCTTTCAGCACCTTTTCGACATACAAAAAATACATACCGGTAAGTAACAGTTCGGCTTCTACCTGTGGCGAATCAACCATTGTAAGACCTTTGGCTTCTTGGGGTACCATCAGGCTGTCAAGTAGTTGTTTATAAGGTATTTCTGCAGCACCCATTTCAAAGCCGGCCACATTCGCTGTAAGTCCAAATGCAGCTTCATTCAACCCTTTGGAATGATACCACACATATTGATAGTCTCGTTTGCCGTAGAAATCGTTATATGCCGTTTTAAAACGACTAAAACCGGGATGTAACTTTATGAAATTATCCAGTGCCATGCTGTCAAAACATTGGTTGGTAGGAGCAGTTATCATGGCAATGGTATCTGTTATTTCCGGGGTAATTTCAGTAGGGCGGCTTTTACCTGATTTACAGGCATTCAGCAATCCTATACCTGCTACAGCAAAAAATAAGACACCCACAAATGCGTTACGCATAAGAAGAAATTTACATGGCAAAGTTAGTAAAGTAAATGCCAATTACCTTTACGGCTCAATGAAGAAGAACGTAATTGAAAAAACCATCGAATACCTGTCAACTTTTTATAAAGCTGACGCTACTGCCCTGGAAGCACTCACCACTTTATGCTTCGAAGGCAAGGTTGCAAAAGGAAAAGATTTGCAACCCATTGGTCATACCTGCCGTACCATTTACATAAATGTAGAAGGGTTATTACGCATTTATTATTTTAAGGATGGGATAGACATTACTGAAAGTTTTGAAAAAGAAAATAGTGTGGTGGTGCGCGTGGAAAGTCTTTTTTCTGGTCGCGCCTCCCGCAAGGGTATTCAGGCAGTGGAAAATACCACCTTTGTTTCCATTAGTGCCCCACCCCTTTTTGCCTTGTTCGATCATCATCCATCATTGGAAAGGCTATTTAGGAAAGTATTTGAAGCTGGTTATATAAAAACCGTAAACCGGTTGGAAAGCCTTCAATTTCATACCGCAGAAGAGCGTTACCGCCAACTGATGGATGAACAGCCTGATATTTTGCAACGCGCACCTTTAAAACATATTGCAAGCTATCTAGGCATGACTCAGGTAAGCCTTAGCCGCATACGTGCGCACCGCTGAATTACTTTAATAGCCGGGAAGTCGGGAAAAACGGGAAGAAATTAAAATACCTTCTTACCAAAAAATTTACCGTCCCTGTCTTGGAATACAAGCAGTCTTACCGCCATACCGGCATTTTCTTCCATTATTATTTATCAAATGTAAAAGGATAGGCAAAACCCGTATATGACCTTTGCGCCATGCAAAAAATAGCAGTTCAGGGCCTTCGGGAAAATTGGAAACAGTTCAGTTTATTGGTACTCATTAATGCCTTTGTGGGCGCTATGGCAGGCATTGAGCGAACCATTTTACCACAACTCGCCGAAACAGCTTTTGGCATAAAGGCTGCAACCGCTACCCTTTCCTTTATAATTGCCTTTGGGGTAGTAAAAGCCTTTTCCAACTATTTTGCAGGCCGCCTTGCCAATAAAATAGGACGTAAACGGCTTTTGGTAATGGGGTGGTTGTTTGCGCTCCCTGTTCCCCTACTATTATTGTATGCACCTACCTGGAATTGGGTAATTTTTGCCAATGTATTATTGGGTATTCATCAGGGGCTTACATGGAGTACCAATGTATTAATGAAAATAGAACTGGCTGGCGAAAAACAACGCGGATTGGCTATGGGGCTCAACGAATTTGCTGGTTATTTAGCCGTAGCATTAGCAGCCTTTGGAACAGGTTGGATTGCCGCACATTACGGCGTAAGGCCTTATCCGTTTTACTTAGGTATCGGCATATCGTTTACAGGCCTTTTGCTAACTGTTTTGTTTGTAAACGATACAAGTGGCCATTCCTTGACCGAGCAAAAAACAAGTACCATTCCAAGACTAACGAATATTATCAGGCAAACTACCTGGGAACATCCAAATTTAGGCGCTATTACACAGGCAGGGCTGGTAAACAACCTGAATGATGGTATGGTTTGGGGACTATTGCCCATGGTTCTTATTCGCGAAGGGTTTTCATTGGCCTATGTGGGTTGGATAGCAGCAACTTATCCTGCAATTTGGGGCATTGGGCAATTATTCACTGGCGGCCTTTCGGATAAAATGAGCAAGAAAAAACTGTTGATATCCGGTATGTTGCTGCAAGGCACTGCAATTCTTTTAATGATTCCTGCAGCTACTTTTTGGCAATACCTGCTGCTTGCTGCTTTATTAGGTATTGGAACTGCCATGGTATATCCAACATTTTTGGCAGGCATTGCCGAAAATACGCATCCTGCCGACAGGCCGCAAAGCCTTGGAATCTTTCGTTTTTGGCGCGACCTTGGCTATGCCATTGGCGCATTACTTACAGGCATTCTTGCTGATACATTTGGATTTGGTATGGCTATTGGAACCATTGGATTTCTCACAATACTATCGGGCATAATTATTAAAATCCGGTTTATCTGATTCCCATCTGAGTCAACCCAATAAACACATAGATGGCAAACCCATGCTCATTAAATAACCTAAGATTTAATAAAGTCGCTATTGCATAGTAAATAATTTATATTTAAATTTGAAAAATTAAAAATCATTACCAGTCATTTTATCAAGGATAAAAAAATTAAACTATGCAGCCTGACAAACCCATGAATATTTCAGATTTTATTTCAAAAACGGGAGCTGATGAAATAGTAACACTTATAAAAGCTAAAATCAGCGATGCATCAGGAGCAATTCCGGCATTTTCTGATTTGATCAAAACAGAAACGGATGCGAATGGCAATACCAAAACCTTTCAATATGTAAATTATGTACAGGAAGGGGGTGGTGTATTGGGCGTTGGGTTACTCGGTTACACTTATGTGCTGGAAAAATTGGGTATCCGGTTTTACAAATTAGCCGGCACGAGTGCAGGGGCTATTAATACTGTGCTTACGGCTGCGGTAAATCCTGACAATTACAAGGAAGTAGCTATTAAAAATGACAAAGAACCGCTGCTAAAAAGTGAAGCCATTCTTTACGAACTGCTACGCAAAGATTTATTTGACCTTGTAGATGGCGCAAACTTTGCCAGAAGGATTATCAAAAAATTCCTGATGAAAAAGGATTATATCAGCAGGTTAATCAATTGGATAATTATTGCCGTCGTAATTTTACTTACAGCATCGGCTACATCAGGCATCCTGAGTATTGTGAATTATTCCATTGATTTTATCAAGGTTTGGAAGGTAATAAATCTTGTGGTAGCTATCATAGTTGTTCTACTCATCGGATTTAAAATTGCTATGTTTTTTCTTAGTAAAAAATATATAGGTTTATTTGTTCGGAGTAAATTTGGCGTATGCACCGGTAATGATTTTCTGAAATGGATCACCGCTATTTTACTAAAGAATGGTATTCAATACACACCCGAACTTGAAGCTGTTATAAAGAAAAATCAGGAAGGGGTGTACTTACGCAAAAGCCGTGCAGCAGCACAAAACGAGGGGGATGGCCGCCCGGTAGCCGGCCCCGACCTTGTATTAATCGCCAGTGATATTACCAATCAAAGAAAGGTAGAATTCCCCGCCATGGCAAAATATTATTGGGACGATGTAGCTACATCTTGCCCTGCAGAATTTGTACGCGCCTCCATGGCCATCCCCATTTTTTTTGAGCCCTTTGTAAAAAATGTAACCCATGCGCCGGTAACAGAAGAAGAGCAAATGATTCTGCAAAATATTCCGCCCAATACGAGTCTGCAACAACCATGCGAAGTAAGATTTGTAGATGGCGGTATTCTATCCAATTTCCCCATTAATGTTTTTCATAACCCTACCGTAATAGTGGCAAGGCTGCCAACTTTTGGGGTAAAGCTCGAAGATGAAGAACATGAAATACCTGGAGAAACAAAGACCCTTAAGCAATCCTTAATGCGCTATGTGGGCAGTATCTTCAGCACCATCCGCTTTTATTACGACAGCGATTTCCTGCTAAAAAACCGCTTGTATGAGCGTACCATCGGGCATGTAGATGTAAGTAAATTCAATTGGCTGAATTTCTTCCTCAAAGAAAAAGACAAAGAAGATTTGTTCCGGCAAGGCGCTGAAGCTGCCAAAATATTTTTCCTTGGAGGCGAAGTTTGGGTAGATGGGAAACCACGCAAGTTTGCCGCATATAATTGGGAAAGCTACAAACAAGAACGTGAAGAAGTAGTGATGGTGGAAAGAAAGGAAGCTCCGAATAAATTGACCACTGACTCTTAAACACAAGCGTTTCCTTATAAAATGACCATACTCATTGCGCCGGATAAGTATAAAGGAAGCCTCAACGCATTTGCCTTGTGTGAAGCGATGGCAGAAGGTGTGTATATGGCAGACAAAACTATTGAAATAATAAAACTACCCCTCGCAGATGGAGGCGATGGTTTTGCAGAAGTATTGAGCCATTATCTAGACACTATTCCTATTAAAATAGCTACAGTAGATGCCATCGGAAAACCCATGCAGGCCTCCTATAAATGGGACACTTCAAACAAAACAGCGATAATCGAACTTGCCTCTGCTTCGGGTATAGCCTTACTCGAAAAAGCACACCATCATCCTATGCAAACCTCGACTTACGGTACCGGGCTCATGGTAAAAGAAGCTTTAAAAAATGGGGCTGAACAAATTGTGTTAGGGCTTGGTGGCAGTGCTACCAATGATGGCGGCATGGGATTGCTTGCAGCACTTGGCTACACTTTTTTAGATGCGCAACAAAATGAAATAAAGCCTTGTGGCGCATCGCTTGGACTAATCGTAAAAATCGTACCTCCCAAAACGCCCTTGAGCGCTTCCACTACGATTGCCTGTGATGTAGATAACCCATTACTTGGCAAAACAGGTGCGACCCGAACCTATGCAGCCCAAAAAGGAGCCACACCTGATGAAATTGAACTCCTTGAAAAAGGCATGGAGCAATTTGCTTCGGTTCTGGAAAAACATAGCAACAAAGCCATTGCTAATATACCCGGCGCAGGCGCCGCGGGTGGCACTGCTGCTGCACTCATGCTACTGCCTGATATCAACCTGCAAAAAGGAACCGATATTGTATTCCAATACAGTAACTTTTTTCATCATTTATCTAAAGCCGATCTTGTACTTACAGGTGAAGGAAGTTTTGATGCCCAAACCATACAAGGGAAAATAGTTTCTGCAGTGGCATTGGCTTGCAAAAAGGAAGGAATACCATGCATAGCTATTTGTGGAAAGGTAACCAAAGAAGAGACCATTATACAGGCATCAGGCCTTAGTATGGCAGTAGCTATTTCGGAAAAAGGTAAAGATAGTTTTGGGAATGCTTCTGTATTGGTAAGGGAGAAAGTGAAGGAAATTGTGGATGGGTTTATTAAAAACAAAAGTTTAAAAATTGGGGTTGAATAATAGAAAAAAGTTTAAGAACTATTGAATAGACTTAAAAGGCGGCGATTCAGCATAACACTGGAATGGTCTGTGTAAAAAACTGAATTATATTCATTTAAATCCTGTAAAACACTGCCTTATACCATTGCCGGAAGGCTGTTTCTTTTCATCGGCTGTATTCTTTAATTTATAAGATAAAACATTTGGCATCTTAAGCTATTTTCGGGGTTAGGTTTCCTGCATTGCAAGCGTGCAGGAAAGGCCGGTGCTAACCTATCTATCGGGCAGGCACAATGCGGAGTGGGAGCTTCAAGGAAACTCATTCACAGGCGGAAAGTGTTCCCCGACCTACGAATGGGGAGTAGGCTATATGGCTTAAAGTTTTGATGATTAACTGTGGAATATTCTAGGTTTTCAAACCGGTCGTAATTTGCGAACAGTTTATTTTTTTCGGTGGCGGTCAGTTGAAACATAAATGAAGCAGGAAATCGGTTTATATTTCTTTTAACCTGCTCATTTAGTCTTTTAAATTCTACCTGTTACATTTCGGCCAAATCCCTATCCATCATAACCTGAATTCCCCTGATGCTAAAAATCAGGCTTTCAATATGTTTTTGAGAGGCCAACTCCCTAATTTTCAATTTTTTAGGTTTTTTTGAATGCCCAAAAAACCAGTGATTAAAATATAAATATACCTGCTACATACTTAAAGGGAAAAAATGACCATTGTGGTGGTGGCAAATAGCCTTTTTTGAACAAATTATCTTTTTTGTAATTCCGCATGTGCCTCATGGTGGTTTTTGTGGGGCACTACAATAACAGCTTCTCCCAATGCAACCTGCAATTTGGCAATGCTTCGCAGGGTTAAATTATGCATACCACCTAGCCATTTACTTACTTCAGCCTCCGTTTTCTCCATGGCTACTGCAAGATCCTTCTGCGTCATTTTTTTCCCTCCAAAAGTTGATATACATAATGGACAATGGCCATACTCAGAACACCCATGATCACTAAAATCTTTAATTGCAGCCTGTTTTATGGAATCAAATTCAGGAATGTGTACTATACTTTCAGTTCTTCTCCTTTTCATAACCATAGTCTAAAATGAAAGGATGCTTTTTCTCAAATAACTTACCCTTTAAAGTTTGAAATCGGAGCTATTCTCCAGTCCCTTTATTGTTGTCTTAATAGAAAAGTCTTGCATCGGGCCGTTACTAAATTTCTTTAAGTGGGTATTAGATCGCTTCCTTTAGCTCAAGCCCTCTATCAATAGGTGGATGTTCTTGAAGTTGTATTCGCGGGTGGCATTTTCAATCGCCTCGGTAATAATTAAATAGTGTACATGGTAATTGTTAGAAGTACTGGATTGTTGTTACAATTTAAAAATCGAAGTTTAATTGCTTCGGGTCTATTACAGGTAAAATAAACCCATCGAAAGGAGTGCCTTGCGTACGGGTAAGCATAATGCCCCTTACTTTGCATAAAGCAATACCTGCAAGGGTGGCGGCCGTTAAGAAATTCAATTCCAGGCCATTTACTGTGCTTATGAAATCATTGAAGTTTTCAACTATAAAAATGAACAGTTGGGTGTAAGACCCTTTCAAAGGAATTGGATCAAAAAAGAAATCCAGGTAACTTTTGTTGTAAAGAGGTAAAATTGGAGTTTTGTCCATTATAAAAATGGCCGCCCTTGCACCCCAACATGGTATTCCCGTTTTTTTGGGTTGCAACGATGAAAGCCAAGCGGGAATTGCCGCTGCGCTGCATGCAGCCTATAGTTGCCCCGGTACCCAATACCTTGATCTTGATGGCCATTTAGATTTAGAAAGAGATGTGGTAGAAGGCGGATTTAGCATGGAAAACGGGAAATTATTTTTGCTGGAAAAACCGGGATTGGGGATTAGTAAGGTTGGACGGAGATAAAACCAATAAATTAACAATTTACAATTTTAAGGGGGAAATGGATGGGAGTTTCGTTTGTTATTGCGGCAAGGCTTGGTTCGTGTGCTTCAAACTAAGGCGGACAATCAAAGAACCTTTCACATGTGGCACACCAAACAGCGGAGGTAGGAAATTTCCAATGATTAAAATAATTGTCTTTGATTCCTTACTACATTTACTAAAAAAATAATATGAGCAAAAGCCTTGTTTTAAAAAAATTCAGTATAATCGTATTAACTTTTTTCTGTAGTATCATCTTTGGTTATGGCCAAAATGTGGGTATCAATACAAATACCCCCCTTTACAAACTCGACATTCGGGGGATTAGCCCTGATGATGGCGGAACGATTAATTTGTCCAACTCCGATCAAACCTATTTTCTAAGGGTTTTTGGGGGCAGACAAAACGAGCCTAACCCATTTGTGCAATGGAAGGCCGGCACTTCTTTACGTTTCGGTACCGATGCATTCGACTTTACCGAACTGATGAGCATTTCCCATAATGGTAATGTAGGTATTGGCACAACCTCACCCAATAATACCCTACAGGTAGCGGGTACTTTCCAAACTGCTTCTACTTATGGCTCGTTCTGGGTGCATCCCATCTATCCTCCCGGTGAAGGCATAATTTCAGGTACTGTTTTACTGGCGTCTTTCGATGGACTGGAAAACGGCCCGCAACTACGCTTTAATAGTACAGCGGCAGGGTTTATGGATATTGGCCTTAACGGGGCTGGTAATTTTGTAGTGGAAGAAAACGATAACACATCACTTACGGTAGCCACTGGTGGTAATGTAGGCATTGGCACCCCCACTCCCGGTACAAAACTAGAAGTTGCAGGGCAAATTAAAATTACGGGTGGAGCGCCTGCCGATGGTAAAGTACTGACATCTGATGCTAATGGCTTAGCAAGTTGGCAGCCCGTGATTAAAAAAGCTTTTTTTAGTAATTTTTTATATTTTTCCGCACCATTTATAGTTGCAAGTGGAGTGGAAGTTCCTATTAATTATAGCTCTACAAGGTGGAATAACAACATGAGTTATTCAGGAGGAACCATTACGGTGCCTGATTCAGGCTTGTACCATTTTGATATGACGGCTTATATCGCTAATGAATATTCAAATTTTAAAAACATCCAAATTATTACCTATATAAACAATAATTATTATGAACAGCATTTTAGTAATGTCATGAGTGTTGACTTGCTGCTCAATGCAGGCGATCAGGTTCAATTTAGATTATTCCAATCTTCTGGAGCAAGTATTACTTTATCTTCTTTTAGCCGGATTAGCGGCCATAAAGTGTATTAGTTTTTTAAAACAGCGGAACGTTGAAATAGGTATATTTTTATAAAAAAAAATTAGTTTTAGAATGGTATCAGACACCCTTTGGGTGCACAGACACTTGTGTTTTATTCATTCTTATGCAAAAATAATTTTGGCCTTGCCGTGGATTGGGCAGAAGAAATGGAAAGCAAAAATTGGATGGCTATTGCCCGGAAATACACCAAAAAATGGTTGCATCAGCAGCAAATAAGAGATACAATTCAACAATCATGATTATTGACCCGGGAACTCTTGTTCAAACAAGATTTCCTTAACCAAAGCCGGAAATATTTGCAGGAAAATTAAACGCCTTAAACCTTTTTATCTGCTAAAATGAGTTGCTTAGGGTCAATTACCGGCAAAATAAATCCATCGAAAGGAGTGCCTTGCGTACGGGTAAGAATAATACCTCTAACACTGCTTAAGGCAATGCCTGCAAGAGTTGCTCCCATTAAGAAATCAAGCACTAATCCGTTTTCCGTGTTAACAAAATCATCGAGGTTATCAACCTTGAAAATAAATTGATGGGTGTAAGAGGCCTGAACGTGTAATGGATTGCCATGAGGATCATTGGCCGAAATATTAACAGTGAGTACAAACCGTACAACTTTATCTTCCAGAGAAAGTCCTGATTCTGTTTTAAATTCAACACTAAAAACACAGTCATCCTCCAAATCTACATCATCCGGGGCTTCAATAATTCCTCTGATGGTTTTAATACTTGCAATGCGTATTTTTTCAGGAATGATGGGTGATTCTTTTTTCATCTGTAATTGCTTAGGCAACTTGTTCAATTCGATTTGGCATAGCCTTGGCAAAAGTTACCTTGTTAAAACTGACTGGGTGTTTCCTTAATGTAATACCCTTTACGGCAGTTTGAAACCTTACAACCTTTTGCAGGGCAGGTAATTCCGCATGTGCCTCATGGTGGTTTTTGTGGGGTATTACAATAACAGCTTCTCCCAATGCAATCTGCAATTTAGCAATGCTTCGCAGGGTTAAGTTATGCATACCACCTAGCCATTTACTTACTTCAGCCTCCGTTTTCTCCATGGCTACCGCAAGATCTTTTTGAGTCATCTTTTTGTCTTCCAACTGCTGGAATACATAATGGGCAATGGCCATACTCATATCGCCCATCAATAATAAATCTTTTGGCGCAGCTTGTTGTATGGCTTCAAATTCCTGGATTTGTTCTACTGCTGCGGTTATTCTCTTGTTCATAACTATGATTTAAAAAAGGGTTCCTATTCAATATCCAACTCAAAATCGTCGTTCGTATAAATTATTTCTTTGTCTTCAAATTCTATAAACCCACTTTCAACGGCTGTTTTAAATACTTTGGCAGCTTTGTTTGCAAACCTGAAGTGGGGAAAACAATTGGGACAATCCTGAGCCTTTTCTGCGGTTTTATGATCGCCATTGAGGTGAATAACAATATCGGTTGTGGCAATGATACAGTAAAGCCGAACCCCATAATCGCCTTGCACAAAATGATATGGCGGGGGTAGTCTTTCTGCATCTCCTTCGGCTTTAAAATGTTTTTTATCTGCTCCATATTTCCTGCCAATTAAACCAATATAATTATTTAATAATTGGAGGTCTTCTATTATTTCAGGTTTTTGTTGCATCCTTACTAAAAAATCCCTGTATTCCGAATAAGGCGTCCCTTCCCTTTTAAGGGAATAAAACTGAACCTTTTCATAAGATAAATTGGCTATTTTTACAAT
This sequence comes from Chitinophagales bacterium, assembly GCA_038209595.1. Taxonomy (GTDB): domain Bacteria; phylum Bacteroidota; class Bacteroidia; order Chitinophagales; family Chitinophagaceae; genus Phnomibacter. The sequence continues at coordinate 1,425 of JBBQXO010000074.1, read as the reverse complement.
TCGGACTATCAACTTAACTTAAAAGCTAAGACAAATGTAGGCAATGCTACCTGAAAACAAAATATTTGCCGGGTTTTTAAAGATATTTTTTGAACGATGGTACAGAATTATATAAAAATAACTGAATTTAAGTTAAAAAACCAGATTTTCACATTTGCAGGTAGCTACTTTTTTTGTATATTTTTAGTCTCCTTAACCAAATTTATCCTAGGCAACCGCTTGTGACCACTATTTTTTATGCACAACCCCTCTAAAACAATCTTAACTGTTTTAGAGCAGGCTTTTTTACCGTCACCACCAAAAACTGACATCATTAATGCAAGGTAATATTTTCAAAGATGTGGCCATTCAAAATATAAAATTTTTGGTGGCCAACGAAAAAGCGTAATAATATCCCCTCCCACCCCACTCCCTAGTCCGGCACTTTAAATGCTTTTGAAAACTTCGGACGTATCATCTTCCAAATAATTTTGACGGGCTTTTTTCCATCGAGCATACTAAATAATACCTGAGGATATTTTTGTTGTTGAAAATAAAAGGCTGTTTCCTTTCTGGTATTCAATTCTTTAAAAACACCTTTAGATTCTGCCAAAATGTTATTAAACTGCATCAGTAAATCGGCTTGCGTTTGTTTTACCCAATTATAAAACTCATCTGGTACTTTTTCAAGTATTTCATCAAAGGGTTTACCTTCTGAAAGGTATTCCCATATAGCAACGTTTGAAACGCCGGTAATGATCCGGTGAAGTTTTACATACTCCTCAAATTTTACTTTTACCCGAAAGCCATTGGCAAATCGCACTACAAAACCTTCTTTATTTTCTTCTTCCAATTGTTTTAAATGGCTATGCTCATTTATGCCATCATACCTTTTTACGATAGGAAAACCTATTTCCTCCAATGACTCATCTCCAGTTTCATTATCTATAACCGTCAGCAAAATCAAATCCTCGGTAATTCCATAATCAACCACGATCCTGTTTTCCGGGTAAATAATTTCAAATAGATAGGTAGCACTTTTTTTCAGCCGGTCAAATGTGTGGCTATAATTATTGTAAAGCAATTCCGTTGCATGCTGACTTTGTTTGCTATCAAAACTGCCTCTTGTTGCAATAAAAGGTTTGTCATTCAGCCAATATAAAATACCTAGTGAGCCATCCAATTTTTCGAACACTTCAAAACCAAGTTTCGGAATTTCGTCGGGCTGATGCTCTTCTATATTGAAAAATTTACCAAATGGCCTTGCAACAATGTTCATCTGTGCATCAAGGATCAATCCTCTTGTTTGTAAAGTGATTTCATTCCAAAGCCTGTCGTATTGTACCCTCGGCGCATAATTATAAATGAACAATTCGGCAGTGGGATGCTTTGAAACGGTAACTAGTTTCTCCGCCACCATTTGCTTTAAAAGTTCGATATTCATGA
>JBBQXO010000073.1:0-22524 GCA_038209595.1 Chitinophagales bacterium | reverse complement strand
ATCTCCATCCGGTACTGGCAGAGGACAAATTTCAGTAGGTGTTAGTGCTACGGCTGTAGTTTATGTGCTTTGGGGCGGCGTGCCAAGTGCTGGAAATTACCGTGGACTTTACAAATCGATAGATGGAGGCGGCACTTTTACCAGACAATCTACCACACCCAATATTTTGGGAGGCGATGATGATGGCGGTGACGACCGGGACCAATCTTCCTACGACTTGGGTATTGCTGTAAGACCCACCAATTCAACTATCATTACAACAGCGGGTTTAACCCTATGGGGCAGCACCAATTCAGGTGAAACCATGGTGAAAAAAACGAGTTTCCGGGAAAGTGGAGCCTTTCCCTATATTCACCCTGATGTTCACGATGTAAAGTATCATCCTTCGAGTGGCTGGCTATATGCCGCTACAGATGGAGGGATGTTCCGCAGTGACGACAATGGGGCTACCTGGGATGACATCAGCCCTGGTATCAACACCACCCAATATTACAGAGCAAGTGGCTTTGAGGGCAATTCCAACCTGGTAATGGGTGGTGCACAGGATAACGGTGTCTTGTATAGAAATGCCAATTCGAATGCTTACAGATTTATTTTATGCTGTGATGGATTCGATGCGATTTTCAGACCAGATGATGCTACAAGAGGATATACCAGTATGAATACCAGTGTATTTCGATTCAATAACCTGAATGGCGGTGCCACAAATATTAGTCCAAGCGATGATGGCAAATGGTTTTCTAATTTGGCTACCCACCCAAGTAATGGCGCCATTTTGTATGTTGGAGCAGACAGTTTTCATAGGAGTATAGATGCAGGAGACAATTATGAAAGACAGAGTAATGTAAGCATGGGATGGGCACTTACCAGTAGTATCAGCAACGTAAATCGCTTATATGGCGCGGGTGGTAATTCACCTTGGGCAGGTACAGGAGCTATCCGTAGAAGTGACGATCAGGGTGACAACTGGATAACCATCAATGGTTCGACTTTTGCGCCTACCAACCTGAAAGTCACCAGTATTGGCATACGTCCCAATAATTCAAGCAATGTTTGGGCTACTATTGGGGGATTCAGTGCCGCCAATAAAGTTTTTCGAACTTCCAATGGCTCGAGCAATCCGCCCATCTGGACGAATATTACGGGAAGCCTGCCAAATGTACCCATAAATTGTGTTGCAGTTACTGCAAACAACGATGCTTATTTAGGCACCGATATAGGTGTCTATTACCGTTCAAGCACTATGAGTGATTGGATTCCCTTTTTTAATTTCCTGCCAAGGGTTCCGGTAACATCTCTTATATTAAACGAAACAGTCGGTGTAATAAAAGCCGTGACCTTTGGTTTTGGTATCTGGCAATCTCCGGTTTTTTCTACCTGCCCTGCCAACAATTCAGTAGGGGGTATTATAGGATATAAGCTTTTTGAAGCAGGTACCAGCCTTACGGCAAATGGAACCATTTCGGGAGGGGCCACTACGGAGGCATATCTGAAAAGCGGCAACCGGATTGACTTACTGCCTGGTTTTGCAGCGCTTGCAGGAAATGAAATAGTAAAAGCATACATTGGCCCTTGTGGCAATGGCATTCCCACCCCCAACAACGCAGGAGGAACTGAATCCATTAAAGATGATTTAACGACCAATTATCCTTATGGAGCCATTATGAAAATGCCAGTAAAAAAAGATCTAAATGCAGAGATCCACATTCCGGCCGATGGAAACTACCGGCTTGTGGTCACTAATGAAGCCGGGGAAACAATTGGTACAGCAGTTCCGGTAACTTCCTTAACCAAAGGTGTTCATCGCTTCCCGATGATGCCTCAGCAGTACCCGGGATGTTTTTATCTGGAGTTATGGAAAGACGAAATTAGGTGCGACAGAAAGGAGTGGTAAAACCTTTTTATTAATGAGGCTCAACCCCCTATCTTTGCCGACCTAAAAAATAAGTCTTTTTTTAACTGACAATTATGACAAGTTTGATCTATGCCGTACCGGCAATGGGTATTGTTGGGCTTCTTTATACGCTCATAAAATACAAATGGGTGAGCAGCCAGGATGCCGGTAACGAACGTATGAAAGAAATAAGCACCTACATTGCAGATGGTGCTATGGCTTTTTTGAAAGCTGAGTACAAGATTTTGACCTACTTTGTAATCATCGCTGCCCTGTTGCTTGGTGTGATGGGCTTTAGCAATGCCAACAGTCACTGGAGTATCGCTATCGCCTTTATAATTGGTTCATTTTTAAGCGCACTTGCAGGTTTTATCGGCATGAGAGTTGCTACAAAAGCGAACGTACGTACGGCACAAGCAGCGCGTACAAGCTTATCGCAAGCATTGAAAGTATCCTTTACCGGTGGCAGTGTAATGGGGCTTGGTGTTGCCGGCTTGGCAGTACTTGGGTTAGGTGGATTGTTTATTATCCTAAAAATGATTTTTGCTCCGGATGCGGCTGTTGACAGCCATGAAATGGAGCGTACTATAGAAATCTTAACTGGTTTTAGTTTAGGGGCTGAATCAATTGCTTTGTTTGCACGTGTTGGCGGTGGTATCTATACCAAAGCTGCCGATGTGGGTGCTGACCTTGTAGGTAAAGTGGAAGCAGGTATCCCGGAAGATGACCCCCGTAACCCGGCAACTATTGCTGATAACGTGGGTGATAACGTAGGTGACGTAGCTGGTATGGGTGCCGATTTGTTCGGTTCTTATGTGGCTACCGTTTTAGCAACCATGGTATTAGGCAGGGAGACAAATGCAATGACCGATAATTTTGATGGCATGTCTCCAATCCTGCTTCCCATGCTGATTGCAGCAATGGGTATCTTATTTTCTATCATTGGAACCTTCTTTGTTAAAATAAGTGATAGCGCAGGGCTAAGTACCCAAAAAGTACAGAATGCTTTGAACATGGGTAACTACGGTTCTATTGTTTTAACTGCTATTGCTTCGTACTTCCTGGTAGATTTTTTGATGCCCGAAACCATGACCTTACGTGGACATGAATTTACTAAGAATGGCATTTTTGGCGCCATCATCGTTGGTCTGGTTGTTGGAACACTCATGAGCATTATTACCGAATATTATACAGCCATGGGTAAGCGCCCGGTAAATACCATCATTCGCCAAAGTGGCACCGGCCATGCAACAAACATCATTGGTGGATTGGCAATGGGTATGGAAAGTACTTTCCTTCCCATACTGGTGCTGGCTTCGGGTATCTATATGAGTTTTTGGTGTGCCGGTTTATACGGTGTAGCTATTGCTGCAGCAGGTATGATGGCTACTACGGCTATGCAACTTGCTATTGATGCTTTCGGCCCTATTGCCGATAACGCTGGCGGTATTGCAGAGATGAGTGAACTGCCCAAAGAAGTTCGTGAAAAAACGGATATCCTTGATGCGGTTGGTAACACCACTGCGGCTACGGGTAAAGGTTTCGCTATTGCTTCTGCTGCGCTAACCGCCCTTGCCTTGTTTGCAGCATTTGTGGGTATTAGCGGTATTGAAGGTATCGACATTTACAAGGCACCGGTATTGGCTGGTTTGTTTGTAGGTGGTATGATTCCTTTCTTGTTCTCTTCTCTCGCCATTCGTGCCGTGGGTGAAGCAGCTATGGCGATGGTGGAAGAAGTTCGCCGTCAGTTTCGTACGATTCCCGGTATAATGGAAGGTACAGGTAAGCCTGAATATGATAAATGCGTTGCCATTTCAACAGAAGCTTCTTTGAAAAAAATGATGCTGCCGGGTGCAATCGCTTTATTGTCTCCATTAATAATTGGTTTTGCTTTTGGCCCTGAGGTTCTCGGTGGATTTCTTGCAGGTGCTACCGTAAGTGGTGTATTGATGGGTATGTTCCAGAATAATGCAGGTGGTGCCTGGGATAATGCTAAAAAATCTTTCGAAACCGGGGTTGAGATCAACGGAGAAATGTTTTATAAGAAATCAGAACCACACAAAGCATCTGTAACAGGCGATACTGTTGGGGATCCTTTTAAAGACACCTCTGGTCCTTCTATGAACATCCTGATCAAACTGATGAGTATTATTTCACTGGTAATCGCCCCTACCCTTGCGCAAATCAACGGTACAGGTCGTAGTGAAAATACAACACAAAAACCGACTGCTATTATTGAACAAACCATCGTTCAAAAAGCACCGGTTGTTTCTGAAAATACAATTGTGCTTAAACCATAATTTTAATGTAACCCATAAAAAAAGGCTGGCCAATTGGTCAGCCTTTTTTTATGGGGATATACATCATGACAAATGTGTTATAAACAGTAAGGACCATTCCCTTCGAAAGATCATATTTAAAATGAGGAACCATTTACCGTCGCCCTTTCCGTTTCAAATATTTTACCGGATAGGATTAAATCACATACACATTGGCTTTTATACATTGGTATTTGGAGGCCTTGGATATCAATTCATTCTTACAAGCTTACCTGTCTTTTGATAGACTAACCTGGTGTAATAGATCAACAAGCATAAAAGATTCTTATCTCAAAAAATGCAGCCTGATCTGTAAAAAATTTTATTGGAACAATTTCATTTTCATCCAATCAACGCCTGGGGCTTTTGAGCTCTTTTAAAAACCCTGTCAGACAAACCTTGCCCACTTCATGGCACCGGAATTTACTTGCTTTAAAGGTTTATGTAATTGGTATAACGACCTATCGGAGGTTTTTATAGATGCCATTTACAAAAAAAGGTGACCTCCTGCAGAAGACCACCTTTTTTTATATATGCTTCAAAACAGAAGCAAATGATATGAATTAATCGTCGATTGTAAACTCCACCCGACGGTTGGCTTTGCGACCTTCAGCAGTTTTATTATCAGCCATAGGCTTATCCTGACCATATCCTACAGAAGTAATCCGATCAGTTAGAACCCCTTTACTGACCATGTAAGTTTTTACAGAAGCAGCGCGCTTTTCAGAAAGCTTTTGGTTTAAGGCAGCACCTCCGGTATTGTCGGTATGGCCTGCAACAGTAATTTTAATATCGCTGTTTTCTTTTAAAAAATCAACAAACTTGTTCAGTTCTGTTTTTCCTTTTACAACCAAAGCAGTACTACCTGTAGCAAATAAAACGTTGGCTGCATCAAAATTCTTAGGAGCCGGGCAACCGCGGTATTCAGCAACACCGGGAACGGTAGGACATTTGTCTTCTTCGTCGTTGATCCCATCATTGTCTACATCGGGGATAGGACAACCATTGTAACGGGCAAGTCCTGGTACATTTGGACACTTGTCTTCTTCGTCATTTACGCCATCTTTATCCGTATCAGGAATAGGACATCCTTGATATTTCGCCAATCCCTTTACTTTAGGGCACTTATCTTCTTCATCATTGATGCCATCATTATCGCTATCAGGAACGGGACAACCCTGATATTTGACAGTACCCTTTTCAGTAGGGCACTTATCCTGATCATCAACAATACCATCACCATCGGTATCAACCGCGGCTGGAGGTGGAGCAGGTGTTGGAGGAGGAGGTGGAGGAGGCAATGGTTTTGGAGCTTCCTGAACTTTTGCTTTTGCTATGGGGCTACCGAATCCTACATTATACAGAAAATGATAATTGGCGGTTTGAGTAACTGGTACACGATATTGAAAATTTGTAAACAGGAAATTATCTGGCGCAATCTTAATCTGAACACCACCACCTAAAGGTGCAAATGCCTCAAAACGACTGTTCCAAAGAGATGCACCAACACCCGCAGATAAATATGGTACAAAATAATATTTATCAGATAAAAGCTTTAGGTGAAGCGAAGCATCCAAAGCATGCAAAAAAGCATTTTTGTTATTATCTGGAAGACCACGCACCTTATACTTTGTATTACCTGTGGAAAAATTGACTGAATAATCAATGTTTTCAGATATTCCCTTCATAAAACTAAATCCCAAAGCCAAATCTAATTCTTTGAGCTTAGCCCAATCTTTATCACCTGTAACGCTTGCTAACGATCTTGATCGGATATCCTGTGGTGTTTGGAAGTCTATTCCAGAGACATAAAACGTAAGTGTCGGTCTTTTAATAATCTTGGAACCCTCCTGAGCATAGCCAGAAAAAACCAGACTAATAAGGGATAATCCCAATAAAAGTTTTCTCATGTAATTAATTTTAGGACAAAAGTAAAAGGTTCCTATCAATATACCTTACAATAATGTTTCCCCATTTGTTGGCAAAGGTTACACATGGAGAACAAAAACATATTAACGAACAGTATATGAACCTGTCTTTAATAAGTTTAATCCCCTTCACTTAACGAATCAAAGTGATGCTTCCCGCTCGTTTCACCTTTTCCCCATCAATCAATTCAGCTTCCAATGTAAAAGCGTAAGCATCCATAGGTTGTGGCTTACCTTTAAAAACACCATTCCAGCCATTACGTGGATTGTTGCTTTCAAACATCAGTTGCCCCCATCGGTTATATATACGAAATACCATGCTATTGACTCCAAAACCAAAAACAATTGCCCGATCGTTCACGCCATCTCCATTGGGGGTAAAAGCACTTACTACGTCAATAATGGGATCTACACTGGCAGAAATCGGCAGACAGGCAGTGTCGGCACAGCCAAATTCATTTACCGCCACAAGGCAGGCATTGTATATTGCAGTTCTGGGAAACTGATGCCTTACCACCGTATCTATCCTGACTGTTGTAAGCGAATCACCATCCCCAAACTGCCATCGGTAAAAGGAAGCCGGACCTGATTGGTTGATAAATGTGGTAGAAATATTTTCTCTTGGAGGATTGGGACTAAAATTAAAACCCGCTACAGGAGGACCGTTAACCGAAATAACAGCAAAACTGGTATCCGTGACATTACAACTATTGGGATCCCTGCTGATCAATCTCACCTGATATTGGCCTGGCTGTGTAAAAGTGTGGGTGGGATTATTGAGCAAACTCCTTTGTCCATTACCAAAATCCCATTCGAAGGTTGCCCCCCCAATACTTGAATTGGCAAAAGGAACAGCAAAGGGAACGCAGCCTGATAAGGGTGAAGTAAATCTCGCCTCTGTATTAGGACTGATGGTAATGGGAAACGCAAAGGAATCGGGCGCATTGCAATAATTAGTATCGGCAAGTACCAGCCGGATATTGTAAGTGCCAGCTGCTGGGAACCTGTGTGTTACCGTTTGAAGACCGGCCCGAACCGGAGCTGAATTATCACCGAAATACCATAAAAAGGAGCTGTCCCGGAAGGGTTTCCCAGGAAAAGGGATGCTGTTGTTATCAAATTGATAGTTCAGATCGGTGCAGGGAGGTAAAGGTGAAGCGGCTGCACTCATTGCTATACGATCAATACGTACCCGGATATTCATAAAAGAGGTATCTCTTGGAATACATTTGGTATCATCAATGGCTATCAACCGCACCCGGTAGTTTCCCGGTCTGTTAAAGGTATGATAGACAGCTGGTGTGTCTGATGAAAGATCCGGGCTGCCATCTCCAAATTGCCATTCAAATCTTTTGCCAATGGCAATACTATCCACAAATTCGATGACAGCAGGCACACAGGTACTGCTGTCTCTACGTGTACCTTCTATAAAAGATTGTACTCCGGTGCGTACTCCGGATAAATCAAAATTAATTTTTACAATAGCGAGGTTACACCGGGAACTGGGATTGGTAGGACTTACCGTACCCGGCGTGGTGGGAAACTGTCCTCCGTTACAAGAAGCACAAATACCCTGGTAAATAATTCCGTCCTCATCAAAGCGGCTTGTTCCACCATCTACATGATCATGAGAACCCAAATCGGAAGCTTCCTGCATGCCAAAAAACGAACCATAAAGCTGTGTAGTCGCATCTTTTTCTAAAACAAAAAAGTAGAAATCCCTTCCATCGGTAATGCTTTTAATGGCATCGGGCGTAACACGTAAACCTGTGGTGGGAGCAATGGGATAATTGGCCCCCGGAATGATATCTCCCCCCCATCCGCTTACATACACATTCTCGCATTTATCAACCAAAAAAGCAGTGGGAGAAATATTAGGATTCGGATTATCTGTGCCAAAAACGGTAGAGTACACATAAGCTGAAAAATCAGGCTGTATTTTGGCAATAAATTGTTTACCCCGGGTCTGACTAAACGCAGCATTCCGCACCGGGAAATTACCGGTACTCGTTCCCATGAAATATACAAATCCATTCCTGTCCCGCTGAATACCATATACCTGATCATTGCCTGCGGTGCCGGCGTACATTACTTTTCTCAGAGTCCCTCCATCGGAACTAAACCTTGCTATAAAGCCATCCAACAGTCCTCCGCCAAAAGAAGTTCCAATGGTGCCTGTTTTATCTCCCGGAAAATTGTTGCTTGTGGTTCCACCAGCTACCAAAATATCCCCGGCAGGTTCCACTATCAATACGTAAGCCGCATCAAAACCAGATCCTCCGATGTAGGTGGCAAACTCAAGATTGGTAAGGGTAGGATTAAACTTTAAGAGTAGTCCATCCTGACTTCCATTCAATGCAGACTGTACCGCATTGGAGGTTACCGGAAAATTAGTACTTCGGCTACAGGAAGCCACATAAATATAACCTGCCTCATCTACCATTACTTCACTCCTGGCATCATCCCCATAATTCTGATCGGTAAATTGCGGCCTTGGGCTAGGAAATTTATGGGTCACATTTACGCCATCATCTCCGGTTCCACCTATTTTTACAGAGCCCAATAACGCTGTACCAGTACTATTAAACCTCGTTACAATTATATCCCAGGCGCCACCCTGCCCAACGGCACCCAATCCATTCAACGGATAATTGGCCGATAGAGTACGACCTGCCACTATAAGTTCTCCATTGGCATTTACTATAAGACTATGTGGCTGCTCATTATTGTTGCCCCCTAAGTAAGTAGAGTAAATACGGGTTCTGCCGAGGGGATCTAATTTAATAATGCTGATATCAAATCCGGTAGAACTTTCTCCTGTATTGGTTCCTCCGCCAAATACCGTTTGAAAGGCTCCTATACTGGCAGGATAGCCATTTCCAAAAACAATGCCTCCGCCATAAGCATTGCCCTGTTTATCAAAAGTGGCTGTATAACCCCAGTCGTCTGGCAAGCTTCCAACAAAGGTAGAGAATACAAAAGTCGGGTCTATTATCAATGGCCATTGCGAATCGTAACCGGACAACCTGAATCGTACCTCATTACCACTAACCAAATAGGAACAGGGAATAGTTTTGCGTACGCCGTTTACCAATTGGTAAGTATAGGGCGCTCTTTCTCTTACCTCTCCTACTGAAGTACGCAATACTAATTCCCCTTTGGAAAGGCTTATTGATTCCAACCCTTCATAAACCATAACAATCTGGTTTACTGCCGCCCCTGGAGCAGCAATCAGATCGTATTTTAAAAATCCCTCATCGGAATAGTAACGAATATCTACCCCCTTGTAAATAGATTGATACTGGACGGTAGCAAAACCCCCTACATCGCCAACCCATTTATCGGGATTGTTTCCAATAAAAAAATTATTGTATCCAGGCATTTTCTTTTCAGAAGATGGTACTGCTTTACTACTACTTTCTTTAAAATTCATCTCGTAAGCATGCGATGGAATAACCCCTGATTGGTTCGATTGTGCTATCTGCTGATTTGAAGCCACAAAACCATGGCCGGATCGATGGCGCAAGGTATTTATGTAAGCTTCGGGTTGATGTAGCAACACCCTGTAGCCGGTTTTCTTCAAAAAAACAGCACCGTTATTCAAGGTGGCTCTATAATCCACAGCCTCATTCCACTGCCCTTTGTTTTCAATAAACTCAAGAGGCTGTGCAAAACCAGAGAAGGTTTTAAGTAAAAGAAGCAGAATCAGAAGCTTTCGCACAGTTGATTCGTTTTTATTAGTTTGGTATGATAATTATTTGAAAATGGCTTTTGGCCAAGAAATTTAATAGAAACTTGGACAGCGCGACTGACGTGGAGTACGATTTCCAAAAGCACCGAATTTTATAATAGAAAATTCAATAGCTCCGTTTCCATTGTTGAAATTTCGGACATTACTAACGGTAGCATCATAGGTGAAAGTAAGCCGGGTAGCATTCCATTCAAACCCAATCATGCCAATAGCGGCATCTCCCGGTCTGAAATAGGCTCCACCAAGCACCTGCGTTTCACCTCCGCCACTCAGGTTATACTGCGCCATCAAACCGCCTACAAATTCAGAAGAGCCGGCCTGATTGCTATAATAAATATTGGGGTTAATAATCCATTGGTCATTTACCATAAAAGAGGCATTAGCAAAAGCATTGTACCGAACCGGAATACGGTTATCTGAAACATCTTCCGCAAAAAAAGATTCCCTTGGGTTATTCAGGTGCATCATGCTGACCCCCGCATTAAAATATACCCGGTCATTAGGAAAATAAGCATAATTCAACCCTGCCTGAACATCAAGATACCCAATTTGCGTGTAAGCAAAAGCCTCCCCTGTAGGTACATTGCTATCAAAAAATTTACCATTCCATTGATTTTCCCATTTGAAACCCTGAATATCAATTCTTTTGGTTGCGATCCCAATATTAAATCCCGCTGATAGCAAATGTTTCTCTCCCAATTCCTGATGGTAAGCAATACTTCCATAGGCCTTGGTACTGGTTAAGCCTCCATTGCCAGCCACATCATTCAAAAACATACCGCCCAAACCAATCCAACCATTAGGAATATTGTCCCGATTAATCTGCATATCGCCCCACAGGCTGACCGTTTTATAAGGAGATGGCAATCCCCACCATTGGTTGCGAAAACTGCCCCCGATTCTATAATCGAAATCAGGATTAAACCCCGTATTAGCAGGGTTGGTTAGCAAGGGATTATTCATAAACTGACTGAAATGCAGATCTTGAGATATAGCAACTGAGCCTGTAAAAAAAAGGCAAACAAGCGCACACATTCCACTCCGCTTTAAAGTTTTAAGCCTATATATATTTCTTTTCTTCAACATAAGTTTCCTCCACATGCTTTATCTGATGAGCGAAATGCTTCCTGATTTCTTAATCATTTCTCCACTTATAAGAACCGCTTCCAATGTATAACCATAGCCGTCCATGGGTTGCAATTTACCCTTAAACCTGCCATCCCACCCAATGTCAGGATCATTGGTCTCAAAAACCATTTGCCCCCATCTATTAAAAATTCTAAAACTCAATCTTTGAACTCCAAAACCTGTAATCTTTGCCCGATCATTTACCCCGTCATTATTAGGGGAAAATGCAGTCACCACATCAATTACCGGAAACACGATCACACTTACCGGAGCACATACGGTATCCGAACAGCCATTGGGATCAACAGCTATCAAACAGGTAGTGTAAGTACCCGATTGTGGGTACTGATGTCGTATTATTGTATCTCTTCTTGTTGTTCTGAGGGTATCACCATCTCCAAAAGCCCAGGTATAATTATTTACGGTGGTTGATTGGTTGATAAATGAGACCAAAATATTTTCCTCCGGCGGATTCGGTGAAAAGGTAAAAGAAGCCGTAGGTCCCGCACCTACATTGATGGTTAAAAAGGAAGAGTCAGTTACATTGCAGGTACTCGGATCAGTTGCTACTAATATTACCCTATAATTACCCGGATTGGCATAAAAAGTAGTTGGATTAATGGAGGTACTCGTTTGCCCATTTCCAAAATCCCAGAAAAAGGTTTGTCCTCCGGCAGAAGTATTATTAAAGGATGCAGTATAAGGCGAACAGCCTATTGCAGGCGTTTGAAAAGAGGCAATTATCGTTGGACTTACCCGTAGCTGAAAACTAATGCTATCGGGTGCATTACAATAATTGGTATCCGCTAAAACGAGGGAAACGGTATAAGTACCTGGCGCCTGAAATTTGTGTGTTATTGAGGTCAGGCCAGCTCTTACAGGTGCCGTATTGTCCCCAAAACGCCAAATAAAGGAAGAGTCCGTGTAGGGTGAAATAGGACTAGGGTTACTCAGATTATCGAACCGATATAAATTGCTGTCGCAGGGATCTAATTTTACCGGATTAGCATTTAACGTAATCCTATCTGGTCTTACCCGGATATTTACATAAGAAGTATCTCTGGGAAAGCACCGAGCGTTGTCCACAGCAATCAGGCGTGCCCGGAAATTACCAATAGTAATATAATTATGCGAAATCAACGGATTGGTAGTGGTCACTACCGGAGACCCGTCTCCAAAATCCCATTCGTAGCTTTGTGCGATCCCAATGGTATCTCTGAAATTTACGGTAGCAGGCACACAGGTAACCGAATCCCCATCTATCCCATCAATGGAGGGCTTAATACCACCAATAACACCCGAAAGATCGAAGGCGATTTTTACAACAGCAAGATTACAGGTAGCATTTGCAGGTCTTGTAGGGGCTACCACACCAGGTGTGGTAGGAAATTGTCCTGCGCTGCAATTGGCGCATATTCCCTGATAAATTACCCCGGTAGGATCAAAACGACTTGTTCCACCATCCACATGATCCGGGGTTCCGGTAACACCAGTATTTTGGCCAAAAAAGGATCCATACAATTGGCTTGCAGCATCTCTTTCCAACACGAAAAAGTAAAAATCGCGACCGTCCGTATTGGATTGTATGGCGTTGCTTGTTACCGTTAAACCAGTAGTCAACGCATTCGGATATTGGCCATTGCCACCCAACTGACCGCCCCAACCACTAACATATACATTTTCGCAACGATCAACCAGAAAAGCGATCGGGGAAATATTGGGAACCGGAGCCTGCGTGCCAAACACCGTAGAATAAACAAAAGCAGTTAATCCTTCTGATATTTTGGCAATAAATTGCTTGCCACCTACCTGGCTAAATGCTGCGTTACGCACCGGGAAGTTGGAGGTACCTGTTCCTACAATATAAATGTTCCCTGATTGATCGCGCTGAATTCCATAAATCTGATCGGTTCCGGAGGTTCCGATATAAGTGCTCTTTAAAATAGCGGTACCTGTACTATTAAATTTGGCAATAAAACCATCCGCTATACCCCCAAAGTAATTGGGCCCTATGGTACCAGATTTATCTCCGGGGAAATTATTGCTTGCGGTTCCCCCAGCGAGTAAAATGTTCCCATTATTTTCCAGTAATAGTACGTAGGCCGCATCGTCAGAATCTCCTCCGAATAAAGTAGAAAAAATGGGAGTCAGTGTAGGAGAAAACTTCATAAGTAAAGCATCCTGTGCTCCTCTTCTTATGCTTTGAAAGGCGCCCGATGTAACTGGAAAAGTATCGCTTCTTGTGCAGGATGCCACATAAATATTTCCTGCGGCATCGGTAATTACTTCACTACGGGCATCGTCTCCATAGTTTTGAAACAGGCTTGATGGTCCCGTGGGTGCAGTAGTTTTGTGTTTGATATTTACCCCATCGTTATCTCTGCCGCCTAACACAACAGAAGCAATCAGCCCGGTACCGGCAGGATTAAATTTGGTTACAATGATGTCCCAACCACCCCTGGAACCGAATAATCCGCCTGAGGTTGCCGGATAATTGGAAGAAGTTGTTCTGCCTGAAACAATCAGGCTGCCGGTTCGATCAACAATCAGGCTATGCGGCTGCTCGTTGCCCGTTCCTCCAAGGTATGTGCTGAAAATTCTTTGCGTTCCGTTTGGATTTAATTTTGTCAGTACAATATCAAAACCAGCTCCTTCGCCTGTATTACCTCCACCTGAAAAAGCTGCTTGAAAAGCACCTGCTGTTACCGGATAGGCATTGCCAAAACCGATACCCCCACCATAAGCATTGCCTGCTCCATCGAAGGTTGCCGTGTAGCCCCAGTTATCAGTACCACTTCCCGAAAGTGTTGAGAATACCAAGGTAGGATCAATTACCAAAAGGCTCTTAGGATCATACCCGCTTACCTTAAACCGGACCTGATTACCCGAAACAACATACTTACATTTAACCACGGTTCGCTTGCCATCGATTAACTGATATGTAAGCGGTGCTTTTTCAAGAACCGTATTAACGGATGTTTTAATCACCAGTTCTTCATTATTTACACTGATACTTTCTGCTCCCTCATATTTCAGCACAATATCTTCCAACTTCCCCCCCGGCCGAACCAGTATATCAAATTTCAGATAACCATCTTCTGAATAATATCTTACATCAATTCCATTGTAGATGTTGTTGTATTGGATGGCCCCATAACTTTTTACCCCACCTTTCCATTTGGTTGGATCATCGCCCAGAAAATAATTTGCATACCCTTGTAATTCCCGTTCCGGCATAATTTGCACCCCAGGATTGGCATTTTTGAATATTACATCATAGGCATGACTACGGACAGGACTTGACGTTTCGCCATTATTAATTCTTTCGTAATCGCCGTCATTTTTAAGTGGTGATCCTATTGAAAATTTTTGAATTTCGGGACTATTTTCAGTATGCGGATGACCGGTAAGCTGTTCAATCGCTTTTTTAAAATCATCGGGCTGATGCTGTAATACTCTGTAACCGTCCTTTTTTAAAAAGAATGCCCCAATTGAGAGCTCGCCTTTAAATTTTACATCCTTATGCCATTGCCCTTTGTTTTCGGTTAGCTCAAAAACCTGTGCACACAAAAACTGCGCCCATAATAAAATAATAACCGTTCCAATTATATTCCTAATCAATGAATCCTATTTTAGTTTATAAAGTTATCCGTTTCTACCCGTAAACCGTCTCAAATTATTACGAAATTTTACTCCAAATCGTTTTCCCCTTTTGATTTAACAAATAATTCCTTAATGACTGATTTTCTGGCAATATCAATTCCACATCGCTTTCTAAAAGCGCCAAAGCGACTGCCTGCGCCTGTTCCATCAGTCCTTTATCATTTACGAGGGATGCCAGTTTAAAGTTCAACAAGCCACTTTGCCGGGTCCCCTCAATATCTCCGGGTCCCCGTAATTCCATATCTTTTTCTGCTATTTTAAAACCGTCATTGGTTTCGCACATAATTTTAATACGCTCTCTTGCTTCTGTTGTTAACCGGGGTCCCGTTAGTAATATACAAAAACTTTGATCGCCGCCCCGGCCTACCCTGCCCCGCAACTGATGCAACTGGCTCAAACCAAACTTTTCTGTGCTTTCTATAACCATCAGGCTTGCGTTTGGCACGTTCACCCCCACCTCAACCACGGTGGTGGAAACCAAAATATGGGTATCTCCATTTTTAAACCGGTTCATATTGGTCGACTTGGTATCATTGTCCATTTTGCCATGCACCATACTGATCCAGTATTTAGGTTCAGGGAAAAACGCCTTGACGTTTTCGTATCCCCGCATCAGGTTCTCATAGGCCATTTTTTCACTTTCCTCAATCAGGGGAAAAATCATATACACCTGCCGGCCTTCCTGAATTTGCTGCCGGGCAAACTCCATTACGTTATGCCGGCTGCTTTCATAGCGGTGTACCGTTGTGACAGGTTTCCTGCCCGGTGGCAACTCGTCCATTACACTGCAATCGAGGTCCCCGAAAAGCGACATGCTTAAGGTACGTGGAATGGGTGTGGCCGTCATTACCAGCACATGCGGTGGTATCACAGCCTTTTGCCAAAGTTTCGATCTTTGCTCCACCCCAAACCGATGCTGCTCGTCAATCACCACAAAGCCAAGATTGTTAAACTGTACTTTGTCTTCAATCAGCGCATGGGTACCAATTAAAATGGGCAAAGTGCCCTCTTGGGCAGCAGCGAGTACTTTCCTGCGTGGTGCTGCTTTTACACTGCCACTTAAAAATCCCACCTCAATACCGAGCGGCTCAATTAATTCCTGAATGCCCTCATAGTGTTGCCGGGCAAGTATTTCGGTTGGAGCCATCAGGCAGCATTGATAGCCATTATCTATGGCAAGCAACATGGATAATAATGCTACGATCGTTTTACCACTGCCTACATCACCCTGCAGCAACCGGTTCATCTGATGCCCTTTTGCGGTATCCATTCTTATTTCGCGGATCACCCTTTTTTGGGCATTGGTCAGTTCAAATGGTAAATGCTGATGGTAAAAATTATTGAAATGGTCGCCGACGGTTTTAAAAACCACCCCACGGCTTTGGCGGTGCCGCTTTATTTTAACTTCATTCATCCGCAATTGCAGCATAAATAATTCCTCAAACTTCAGCCGGTTCAGCGCGGCATCCGCCATGGGCTGATTGGGTGGAAAATGAATATGGCGCAAAGCGTCAAAACGAGGCATTAAACCCATTCGTTTGAGTACCGAATCAGGCAGAAACTCAGGCAAATCGGAAGGGCTTAACTGTGCCAGCAAAGTCCCGGCCATTTTACCAATTGCCCGCCCTGTAATAAATCTTTGCTTTAATTTTTCGGTGGTTGGGTACACAGGTTCGAGGTAATTTTTACCCGAAATATTTTCTGTATCTACCGGTTCAATTTCGGGATGTACAATCTGCGGGCGGCTTTTAAACCAGCTTATTTTACCATATACCACATATTCGCCCCTCACCTCCAACCCCTTTTTAGCCCAGGCAATTCCCTGAAACCAACTCAAGTCAAGCAATCCGGTTTCGTCTTTTAACACGCCATTTAGCCTTCTCCCCTTCTGCTGACCCGTTTCTTCCAGCTCAATCAGCGTGCCCCTTACCTGTACCATTTCCATACCCGGAATAATGGCAGAAATAGGGAAAACCCTTGTTTTATCGATATAGCGATAAGGAAAATGCATCAGCAGATCTCCAAAAGTGGAAATGTTCAGCTCCTTTCGCAAAAGTTCCGCCCGCTGCGGACCAACTCCTTTGAGGTATTCGATGGGGGTAATTAAAATAGAATCCATTGGCATGGGCGATGAGGTACAAATGGCAAGATACAAAATCATAGGCAGGAAAAATGCCCCTGCCTATCTTCTTATTATCGGGTTGCTGGAAACTTTAAACCAGATTCCCCGATGGTAAATTTACCCAGCACTTCCCCTTTAATACCTACAAACTCAATTTGTAAGGATCTTTGGTTTCGTGGTCCGGATACCATCACCCTGCCGAAATTCTGGTATTTGTCTACGCCCACCACCCGATAAGGATTGTTTGCTTCCGCACCCCCAAAACTATGGGTACCACTTGTGAGGGGAGAACAGGTAATATCATGCAGGGGATAGAGTCCCTTGGGTTGCAGCTTTATAATTTCACTATGATGCCGGTCGCCAGTCAAAAAAATCACTCCTTCAATCTTTTCTTCCCGCAAAAAATCAATCAATTCATTGTATTCCAGTGGAAAACTACCCAATTTATCAAATTGACTGACGGGATTAAGTACCTGACTACCGGTAACAATCACCCGGAAAGCAATAGAACCATTGATTTGACTCATCCTTAATTCTTCTTTCAACCAATCCATTTGCTGTTTTCCAAACATGCGTTTATCTGGATTGAGCTGACCTCCAACACTATCCGGCATCCCTTCACTATTCCGCCACCACCGGTCGTCGAGCATAAAAAAATCGACATCATTGTATTGATATCGGGTGTATATACCCTCTTTCCCATCACCATAAGAAGGATTGGCCCAAAAGCTTTGAAATACTTCCCGGCTTGTCTCTTTAAGGATGTAACTTTTTCCATAATCATTGGGGCCGTAGTCATGGTCGTCCCAAATAGCAAGATGACTCATTTTGGAAAGTAAAGGTTGCATTACCTGCATTTGCCGGTCGCGCCAGGGTCGATACCAAAGGCCGTAGGTGCCATAAAAATCCACTTCCCGGGTGTACCAGTTGTCTCCCAGCCACATCATAAAAGCTGAGTTTTCCTGAGCCATCGTTCCAAAAATGCTGCTATCGCCACCATAGGGCTTTCCGGGGCGGTCGTAGGCAGGCTGATTAAAATAACTGCAACTACCGGTTAAAAAAGTGAAATCCGGGGCAGGTTTACGCCACTGAAATAATACTTTGGTTTGAAAAGAACCTTTAAACGCCTGCTTTTGCAGCTTCTCATCGGTAACCTCCACCGTATAGGTATACCGGGTATCCGGCTCCAGCCCACCCAGCGTAAATGTGCAGGTGGTAAATTCAAATTTAGACACAGTTACCTCAGGCGACAGGGTATTATTTTCCGCTCCTTCCGTTCCAAACGTAAGCTTTGCCTGATTGGTATTGCTTTTTAAGGCTACCCATATCTTAGCTTCCCGCAACTCCACAGGACCCAACATAGGCCCCGCCGCTATTTGCGCCATAGCTATTTGGATACTGCAAAAAAGTAAGAGAATCCCCGACAAAACATGCTTCATATCAGATAATTAAGACATGCAAACTAAGAAGGAATCTTTAATACCGACAAAATCTTAAAAGATCCCCCTACCCGTTTCCACGTACACTACGTGTATTCTTTGTTCAATCCTCTCTGATTGCTATCCTTAGGGTGTTGGAAAAATCATGGAGTTTATATAACTTCACCATCCTGTCCATATAATCTGTCCTCTTGTTGACCATTGATTGTTTGCTTTTTTCAAGAGGCCTTGCAGGTACTAACATTACTACTTTTTTAAAAAATTAGTCGGTAATAGTGAATGCTATATCCCGTCTTCGTTCTTATATTTTATTTTATCACATTAAAACAAAATACTATTGATGCAGGAAATTCTTCAGAGCATAGGACAATCGACCAAGTATCGCTCATTTGCGTTACACAATTACAGAAGCATTCCACAAGTTGCGGGCTTATCACCAGATTTGCTGGAAGCCATTGAAGTGGTAGGAAATGTTTTACCATTCAAAACGAATAATTATGTGGTGGATGAATTGATTGATTGGACCAATATTCCAAATGATCCTATTTTTACGCTTACTTTCCCCCGAAAGGAAATGTTGCTGCCCCATCACTATGAGGCCATGAAAAATACATTGGATTCCGGAGCTTCGAGAGATGAAATTAAAGCTGTAGCCAATAAGATAAGATTGCAGTTGAACCCACACCCCGCCGGGCAGGACAAAAATGTACCTATGCTGGGAGATATTAAACTTACCGGCATTCAGCATAAATACAGAGAAACTCTGCTATTTTTTCCTAGTCAGGGACAAACCTGTCATGCTTATTGTTCCTTTTGTTTCAGGTGGCCGCAATTTGTGGGCATGGAAGATTTAAAATTTGCCATGAAAGAAACAAATTTGCTGGTGCAATACCTGAAAGAACATCGCGAAGTAACCGATGTGCTGTTTACCGGAGGAGATCCTATGATCATGAAAACAAAGCTTTTCAGAACCTATGTGGAAGCCTTGTTGGATGAAGACTTGTATAACGTACAAACGATAAGAATTGGCACAAAATCATTGGGATACTGGCCCTATAAATTTTTGACAGACGACGATGCGGATGAGATGATTGGCTTGTTTGAAAAGATCGTAAAAAGTGGTAAAAACCTGGCCATCATGGCGCATTTCAATCATCCGGTGGAATTGAGTACCGAGGCGGTAAAAGAAGCAGTAAAGCGGATAAAAAATACCGGTGCCCAAATCAGGACACAAAGTCCTATTCTCCGTTATATAAATGACGACCCTAAGATATGGGCCGAAATGTGGCGGGAACAGGTGAATCAAAATATGATTCCGTACTATATGTTTGCGGTACGCGATACGGGGGCACAGCATTTCTTTGGTTTATCGCTCAACGAGGCACAGGAAATCTGGCGGCAGGCTTATCAATCGGTAAGTGGTGTATGCCGCACGGTTCGTGGCCCAAGCATGAGTTGCACTCCGGGTAAGGTGCAGGTATTGGGCACGGCAGAAATTTATGGTGAAAAAGTATTTGTTCTCCGATTTTTACAGGGACGAAATCCAGATTGGGTAGGCAAACCCTTTTTCGCCCAATATGACCCTGATGCTGTTTGGATCAATGAATTGAAACCAGCATTCGGAGAGGATTTCTTCTTTTTTGAAGAAGAGTTGAAACATATTTTTGATGATGAAATAAAAGAAGTTGTAGAAAGCTGGGAATAGACCGTTTTAAGACGAATCAGGCGATTTATAATATGCTTAACATCCCGGATGGTATATATTTGCTGCCCAACTTTAAAACTATGGATTTAAAAGAACTATTTGAACAGGCGGTTAGCGAAAGCAAAGAATTGTCTTCCAAACCATCAAATGATACCCTGTTGATGTTATACAGCCTTTATAAACAGTCAACTGATGGAGATGCACCGGCAGAGGGTCCCTCTAATCCTTTTGATTTTGTAGCCAAGGCTAAATACAGTGCCTGGTCCGAACAAAAAGGGAAAACAGGTGAAGTATCCATGCAACATTATATCGACCTGATTGCAAAGCTCAAAAATTAGTAAGAACCTGTTTTTACAGTATAAAAGGACTTTTCTTTAGGAAGAGTCCTTTCTTTTTAACCCTCCTTGAAATATTAAAGGTCTTTAAAAAATTAAAACCATCCCAAAGGATGGCTTTACTATGGCTGGCAGTCGTTAAAATCAGGCGGCAATTCTTTTATAAAATAATATTATAACTGACTTAATTTTTGTAATAACAAATTCACTCCTTCTGTAGCAGGCTTTTGAATCACCTCAAGATTCTCTGATCCAAATACATTTACAGCAGCTTTGTCAATTAAAAATTTAGGCGCACCTGCCGGTACAAAATCTATTAATCCTGCTGCCGGATATACCTGTAGCGAAGTGCCAATCACAACAAATACATCGGCTGTGCGTACAATATTAGCTGCTTTTTCTATTACCAAAACAGGCTCCTCAAACCACACGATATCAGGTCGCAATTGAGCCCCATCTTCGGCAAGGTCACCCATATTGATATCCCCATGACAAGGATATTTCAATAATTCATCTGTTTCGCTGCGCATCACTAAAATCTGACCGTGGAGATGCAGCACCCGGGTACTGCCAGCTCTTTCATGCAGGTCATCAATATTTTGGGTAATAATTGAAACATTCGCCGTTTGCTCGAGCTCAGCCAAAGCAACATGCGCCAAATTGGGTTCAGCAGTTAAAACCTGCTGACGACGATAATTGTAAAAATCAAGTACCATAGCAGGATTTTTACGCCATCCTCTTGGGGTAGCTACATCTTCTACATTTGCACCTTCCCAAAGACCACCGGCATCCCGAAAAGTCTGTAAACCGCTCTCGGCACTAATGCCGGCACCGGTTAATATAACAATATGTTTTTTCTTCATCTTGACCCCAAAGCTAACAGGTTATTCGATTATAAAAAATGATTTTAATCAGTCGTTTACACTGCATTCATTTCACCCATTTCGAGAATGACCGCCCACTCACCGGGAGTAACCGGACAAACGCTCAACCGGCCTTGTTTTATCAGGGCAAGTCCTTCCAAACGCGACTCGGCTTTCATGGCAGCAAGGGTTACTGTTTTCTTAAAAGGTTTCAGGGGTTTAAGGTCCACCACCACCCAATTGGTATCTTCTGTTGTGGGATCCTGATAATGCTCTTTTACCACCTGTGCCATTCCTACAATTTCGAGTCCCTCGTTGCTATGGTAAAAAAGAACCTCATCTCCCTTTTTCATTCCACGGAGATTGTTGCGGGCCTGATAATTGCGGACACCATCCCAAAATGTCTTTTTATCTTTTACAAACTGATCCCAACTGTATTTGAAGGGCTCTGATTTTACTAACCAATATGTCATATTTTTTCGTTTTTATTTTGTTTTTTTTTGTTTGGTTGCTCCCGCCTCATGCGGGATGGTTTGTGGTTTTTTTTTGTTTGGTTGCTCCCGCCTCATGCGGGATGGTTTTCGTTTTTTTTTGTTTGGTTGCTCCCGCCTCATGCGGGATGGTTTAGTATTTATTGTTGTGTTTGGGTTTGTGGGTTTGTAGTTTGGGATACCGCATTAAGCGGGACACGCTTGCCTCTCCGCTGTCGTCACTCCGAGGAACGAGGAGTCTACCCTCGACCAAAGAATTGGCGTAATCGGCGATCCTTCCCCTGTCGTCACTCCGAGGAACGAGGAGTCTACCCTCGACCAAAGACATGGCGTGATCAGCGATCCTTCCCCTGTCGTCACTCCGAGGAACGAGGAGTCTACCTTCGCCCAAGGACATGGCGTAATCAGCGATCCTTCCCCTGTCGTCACTCCGAGGAACGAGGAGTCTACCTTCGACCAAAGACATGGCGTAATCGGCGTTTTTTGTTTGTTTTTTTCGTTGTTTGTTGTTTTTTTTTGTTTGTAGTTTTTTTTGTTTGTGGTTTGGTTGCTCCCGCCTCATGCGGGATGGTTGTTTTTAGTTTGTGGTTTAATTGCCCATTGCTTATTGCCCATTGCCCATTGCCAATTGCTTATTGCCCATTGCCCATTGCCTTCTGTATTCTCAAGAATTTCACTCCTCCCATCCCATTGCAAGCACATCAGCAAGATGCAAACATTCCATGGGCTTGCCGGCTTTTTTGGCGTAGCCATCAATATGCATCAGGCAACTCATATCCGCACTAACAAGGTATTGCGCTCCGGTGGCTGCTGTATTGTCTACTTTCTGATCGGCCATGGCACTGCTGATGCTTTCAAATTTCACGGCAAAAGTACCCCCGAATCCA
>JBBQXO010000072.1:0-22544 GCA_038209595.1 Chitinophagales bacterium | reverse complement strand
AGCGAAACGGCTTCTTTGAGTGCATCTATCATAATTCAAAAAAAAAGAATGAACAAAGGTCGGTAAAAAATCGATGTTTAAGAAATTAGGTAAGGAAGGAAAGGGGAAAGGGGAGAAGTGAGAGGGTGAGAGGGTGAGAAGTGAGAGGGTGAGAAGTGAGAAGGGAGAGGGTGAGAGGGTGAGAAGTGAAACGGGAAAGGTGAAAGGTGAAAGGTGAAAAGTGAAAAGTGAAAAGTGAAACGTGAAACGGGAAACGTGAAAAGTGAAAAGTGAAACGGGAAAGGTGAAAAGTGAAAAGTGAAACGGGAAACGTGAGAGGGTGAAAAAGCGAAAAAGTGAAAAAGTGAAACGGGAAAGGTGAAAAGTGAGAGGGTGAGAAGTGAGAGGGTGAGAAGTGAAACGGGAGAAGTGAAAAGGGAGAAGTGAAAAGTGAAAAGTGAAAAGTGAAAAGTGAAAAGGGGAAAGGTGAAAAATGAAAGGTGAGAAGTGAGAGGGTGAGAAGTGAAACGGGAAAGGTGAAAAGTGAGAGGGTGAGAAGTGAGAGGGTGAGAAGTGAGAGGGTGAGAGGGTGAGAAGTGAAAAAGTGAAACGTGAGAGGGTGAGAAGTGAAAAGGTGAGAGGTGAAAAGTGAAAGGTGAGAAGTGAGAGGGTGAAAAAGTGAAAAAGTGAAAAAGCGAAAAAGTGAAATGGGGAAACGGGAGAAGTGAAACGGGAAAGGTGAAAAGTGAAAGGTGAGAAGTGAGAGGGTGAAAAGTGAAACGTGAAAAGGTGAAAAGGTGAAAAGTGAAACGGGAGAAGTGAAATGTAAAATTCAGAACCACGGGTTTCCCGGTGAGGGTTCACTGGAGAAGTCGGTTGATGTTGCGTTAAGATTATGCCATATTTCGTTCTGTGGCATTGGGGGCAATGGCTCGTGCCGGAGACATCACCTGTAAATATTTGCTTTTACCACCCAAAAACAAAACCCCGGTTGCCTGAGCAACCGGGGTCTGTTGTATTATTTCCTTTTCTATAATGGATATTTCCATTACAGGAAGGGTATTTATTTTAGTAGTCCATACCACCCATACCTTGAGGAGGCATAGCAGGAGCAGAACCTTTAGGCTCAGGCTTGTCGGATATAACCGCTTCGGTAGTAAGTAACATACCAGCAATAGAGGCAGCATTTTCAAGTGCTACACGGGCTACTTTGGTAGGATCAATTACACCAGCCTTGAAGAGATTTTCATATTCTTCAGTTCGGGCATTGAAACCGTAATCACCTTTACCTTCCTTAATTTTCTGAACCACGATGCTTCCGTCAATTCCTGCATTGGCAGTGAGGATACGTACCGGAGCTTCAAGTGCACGGCGAACAATAGCCATACCTGTTTGCTCATCAGCAAGCTGTCCTTTTACTTTCGCTTCGAGACTTTCGATTGCACGGATATAAGCTACACCACCGCCAGGTACAATACCTTCTTCAACAGCAGCCCGGGTTGCATGCAAGGCATCGTCTACGCGGTCTTTCTTTTCTTTCATCTCTACCTCAGTGGCAGCACCTACATATAATACTGCAACACCACCAGCCAGTTTGGCAAGCCGCTCCTGTAGTTTTTCACGATCGTAATCGCTTGTAGTACTTTCAATCTGAGCTTTGATTTGATTTACGCGGGAAGTGATTTCTTTCTTTTCCCCTTTTCCGCCAACTACAACCGTGTTGTCTTTGTTGATGGTAACACTCGAAGCTTGTCCAAGATAGGTGAGGTCAGCATTTTCCAGTTTGAAACCCTGCTCTTCGCTTACTACAATACCTTTAGTGAGAACCGCGATATCCTGCAGCATTTCCTTACGACGATCACCAAATCCAGGAGCTTTTACAGCAGCCACTTTCAGGGTACCACGCAATTTGTTTACAACCAGAGTAGCCAATGCTTCCCCTTCAAGATCTTCAGCAATAATCAGGAGCGGACGACCACCCTGTGCTACTTTTTCGAGGATATGCAGAATGTCCTTCATTGCACTGATCTTCTTGTCGTAGATCAGGATGTATGGATTTTGCAGTTCAACTTCCATTTTTTCGCTATTGGTAACAAAGTATGGACTGATGTATCCACGATCGAATTGCATACCTTCTACCACATCGACAGTGGTATCAGTTCCTTTAGCCTCTTCAACAGTGATAACACCTTCTTTACCCACTTTGGCAAAAGCTTCGGCAATCAGTTTGCCAATGGTTTCATCGTTGTTGGCACTGATTGTAGCCACCTGCTGAATTTTTTTGCTGTCGTTACCTACAGTCTGGCTTTGACTTTTCAAGTTGGCTACCACAAGAGAAACCGCCTTATCAATACCACGCTTCAAGTCCATTGGGTTAGCACCGGCAGCTACCATTTTCAGGCCTTCGGCAATGATGCTCTGGGCAAGAACGGTTGCAGTGGTAGTACCATCACCCGCCTGATCGGCGGTTTTGCTGGCTACTTCTTTTAACATTTGAGCACCCATGTTTTCAATGGGGTCTTCCAGTTCAATTTCTTTAGCAACAGTTACTCCATCCTTTGTGATGGCAGGAGCACCAAATTTTTTCTCAATAACTACATTTCTGCCCTTAGGTCCAAGGGTTACTTTCACCGCGTTAGCAAGAGTATCTACACCCTTTTTCATTTTATTGCGGGCTTCGATATCGAATAATATTTGTTTAGACATAATAATGGATATTTAATTTTTTAGATTGAAAATTTCAAAGCAAACATGGAAGTCGCTTTTAAGATGTAATGTTGAAATTTGCAATTAAACGATTGCGAGGATATCGCTTTCCCTCATGATAAGATAATCGGTGCCTTCAATGGTGATTTCAGTTCCGGCATATTTGCCATAAAGAACATTATCGCCTTTTTTTACGGTTACCGGCTCATCTTTCTTGCCAGGGCCAGCAGCCACTACAATACCTTTTTGGGGCTTTTCCTTAGCTGTGTCTGGTATAATGATGCCACCGCTTGTTTTTTCTTCTGCCGCGGCAGGCTTTACAATCACCCGGTCATGGAGCGGGCTTACGCTAAGTTGTTTCTCTTTAGCCATAGTTACTTTTATTAGATTGTTTAAATTGAATGTTTAGAGACGTATCTCGCACAAAGATGCTGCCAATATTGTGCCATAGCAGTTCAAAAGACAGTTTTGCAGGTAGCCGCGACAAAAAGGGGCGGTTCGGGAGGCAGGAAAGGTAGAGTTTGACAAAATGACAATAGGGTAATTCCAAAGAAGGAAATTTCAAAGGTGGAAACCAGACAGGTTCCACACTTGTCCCGCCCAATGCGGGTGGCAACTAAAACAAAAATAAACGCCGCAAACCGGAACAATCCCGAATAGGTCGGGAGCAACTAAACCATCCTGCATGAGGCGGGAGCAAATAAACAAAAAATAACCATCCCGCATTGGGCGGGAGTAACCAAACAAAGAATAACCATCCCGCATTGGGCGGGAGTAACCAAACAAAGAAAAACCATCCCGCATGAGGCGGGAGCAACTAAACAAAAAAAACGCAAGCAAAAAAATATTTGCGACAGTGCACGTAACAGGCATTTGGTCAAGGGGATCTCAATATTTGAAGGGCAGATTAAGCCAATTCTTTGGGCGAAGGTAAACTCCTCGTTCCTAAGAGGGACGACATTGAAATTCCAAATTCCAAACCTGTCCCGCCTGATGCGGGGTTCCACACCCAAACAAAAAAACAATAAATACTAAACCATAAACTAAACCATATACACTAACCAAAACACATACGCAAACAAATAATCATAAAAAAAACGTAAACAATGATAGGCCGCCGTTCTTACTTTTAGCTTCCCTAAACAAGCGATTTGGATTTTTCTTGTTAAAAATTTAAGGGCCGGCAGTTTTGCCGGTTCTTTTTTTAGGCAGGTCCCAAACAATATAAACGCTTTTTGATGCTGTGGCCTTAGCTTTGCAGCCCCATGATCAGCCGAAGAAATATTAGAATTAAGGTGATGCAGAGTGTTTATGCACTTCATAATGCCCACCTACCTTTGCTACCGGGACAAGCAACCAAAATTCTTCAAAAGCATTTTGATGCCACTACCGGTTTGTTTTTATTCCTGCTTTATCACCTTGTGGAGACGGCGCGATATGCTGAAACCTCCTCTCGTAACAGGGCTTCTAAATTTTTGCCATCAGAAGCTGACAAGAATGTACCTGTAAAAATTGCAGGAAACAGTTTACTGTGGCGTATCATGGAAAGTGATCTCTACAAAGCTGGACTATCACAAATTAAACCACAATTGCAGGCCGATCCGGAATGGATTCGTAAGCTCTATACCACGCTTTCTGAAAGTACGCTTTACGATATTTATAATGAAACCGAGGGACGCGAAAAAAAATCAGAAAAAGAAATTCTCGAATTTATTTTTACTGACCTGATGATGGCGAATGAAGATTTCACCCAATATGTAGAAGATTTTTTTAATAACTGGGATGATGATGCCGATATGTTACGGCTCCTTTTGTTGCATTTTTTGCAAAAGCCAGGCGTTTTCAAAATCCATGAAATGGTTGGGAAAGAAAAGAGCGAATTTGCCCGCCTGCTTCTGGAAACGGTTATGGAAAGAACAGGACAACTCGATGAACTGATTAAACCCAAGCTCAACAACTGGGATCCTGAAAGGCTTGCGCAAATTGATACGATTTTGTTACAGCTGGGAGTGTGTGAGTTTTTGTATTTTGAAACCATTCCGCTAAAAGTAACCATCAACGAATACATTGATCTGGCAAAAGAATACAGCACACAACAAAGCGGACAATTTATAAATGGTATCCTCGATAATATTCGCAAAGAACTGGAGTTGCAGGGTAAAATTCATAAAGTTGCTTTTCAGAAGTAAAGAAATCAGGAACTTTGCCATTATCACTTTATTAAAATAAGGGTCAGATGAAAAAGATTAATACCGTTTTTGCTTTTGTCCTCTATATGGGGTTTATTGGTTTTACAGGATGTATATCCGAGGGGAATAGCAATCCTGCTATGCCCGAAACTTTGCAGGCAGGCGCAACAGCTGAAAAGCAGACAGAAATTGAATGGATTGATACCAATAAAGTGGTAGAAAATATTGAGGAAGGCCAGAAGGTAGAAGTGGTTTTCCGGTTTAAAAATATCGGAGAAAATCCGCTGGTCATCAAAAATGTATCGGCAAGTTGCGGTTGTACGGTACCCGAAAGACCCGATAAGCCGGTGATGCCCGGTCAGATGGGTTTCATCAAAGGCGTATTTGACAGTAAGGGACGCCCCGGCGAAAATCACAAAACCATTTTTGTGGATGCCAATACCAATCAATCTATGTCTTACAACCTTGAGTTTACGGTAAAGGTTAATCCCAAGAAGGCTTAATAAAAAGCTGGCTGACAACTAATTCTCATTTAAGTATCTATATTTAAAAATAACCATGACACAAGCAATGATTTTATTATCTGCCAGCCCCGGTGGAAAAGGCGGCGGATTTGAATTTGTATTTCTCGGGATGATGATCCTCGTATTTTGGCTTTTTATGATCCGCCCACAAGCCAAGAAGGCCAAAGAGCAAAAGAAATTTGTAGAAGGAATGTCAAAAGGGGATAAAATTGTAACCATTGCTGGTATCCACGGCATGGTCAACCGGGTGAATGAGGACAATACCATTCAACTGGAAACAAGTCCTGGCAGCTATATCAAAATCGAAAAAAGCTCTATAAGTATGGAGTGGACGGCCAATATCAACAAGCCGGCAAAAGTCGAAGTAAACAAGCCATAAGCTGGAAGAGCGTCCTCTTAAAGGGCCTTAATTTATTGAAAAACAACTTCTTAACACGGCATTATCGTCAGGATAATGCCGTGTTTCCTTTCTTTGCAGTCCATGCGAATCCGGTCCTTCTTCATTTGTGTCCTTTTCATTTTGGCAGCCCTCCGTGGGTTTAGCCAAAACGATACGCTTGCCCCGGCTTATACGGATACCACTTCGATGCTGAAAATTGAACAGGCTTTGCGGTTGAATATTGAGAAAAAGGATTCGGTTAATACTTTACAATCGCTTGGCGGCAATGTAAGAGTGCGACAGGAACAGACCCTTTTTTATGCGGACAGTATGGTCATTAACCAGTTCACCACCATCATGCAGGCCTTTGGTAAAGTGCATATCAACGACAATGACAGCATGCATACTTATGCCCGTTACCTTAGGTATAATGGTTCTGAACGAAAAGCTTTTTTAAAAGATCAGGTGCGGCTTGTAGATAGTAAAGGCAGTACCTTGACAACCTCGGAGCTTGATTATGACCTGAATACACAAATAGCTATTTACAAAAAGGGCGGTAAAGTGGTGAATAAAACCACCGTACTTACCAGTAAAGAAGGCGTTTACGATGGAAGAAGCAGGGATGTGGTCTTTAAAAAAGAGGTGGTACTCCGTAGCCCGGATTATGACATTTTTACCGATTCACTTTTGTACAATGCCACCACAGAGATCGCTACTTTTATTGCCCCCACCACCATCATCAATCAGGGAAGAAAGATTTATACCAAGGCAGGATACTACGACCTAAAAGCAGGGAAAGCTTATTTTGCCCAACGACCGAGGGTGATTGATTCCACCACAAGCGCCACTGCTGATGAAATGGCTTTTGATGATTCGGCCAAAGTGGGTCAATTAAGGGGCAATGTGGTACTGGTAGATTCGGCCAACAATGTGCTTATTTTTGGAAATCAGGTTTTTATCAACAACAAAAACGCAAGCTATCTTGCTACAGAAAAGCCATTGATGATTATTGTGCAGGAGCGCGACTCCACCTATATTACCGCAGATACGCTGTATTCAGGGAAGCTTTCCAATATTATAGCAGATCGTATGATACCCGTCCTTACTGACACCTCCAATGGATACACCCCTCCTGACCTGACGGGAAAGGATAGCAGTATGGATCGATTTTTTGAAGCATGGAACCATGTCAGGATTTTTACGGATAGTGTGCAGTCGGTTTGCGACAGCTTTTTTTATGCTGGTACAGACTCTATCTTCAGGCTGTACCGCGACCCGATTGTATGGAGTAATGACAGTCAGATCACCGCTGATACCATTTACCTTTTTACCAAAAACAAGCGCTCCGACAGGTTGCAGGCTTTTTACAATGGATTTATTATTAATAAAGTGGGAAATAATCAATATAATCAGGTAAAGGGAAATACCGTGAATGCCTGGTTTGTAGATGGAGCGATAGATTATGTGCGTGCCAAGGGAAGGGCCGAAACGGTTTATTATATGCTGGATGAGCAGGAGCGTTTTATAGGCATGAACCGGGCCACCTCCGATGCGATTGATATGTTTTTTGCGAACCGTAAACCGCAAAGGGTTAAATTCATCAATGATTTAAAAGGGGTAACTTACCCCATGCGACAAATACCCCGGGAAGAGGATTTTTTAAGGGGATTCAGCTGGATGGAAGAAAAGCGACCTAAATCGAAGTTTGAAATGTTTGGCAATTAGCCGGGCGCTTTTCCATTTATACCATGTCATGCTGATACTCCCGGGTTTATAGGGACCCGGAAACTGAAATACCGGAACAGGCTATCAGATAAAAACTGCAATAGAGAACATGCCAATCAAGTATTTAAGAAGACAATTTTTTAATTATTTCCAGGAGTTTGCGCATGATAGCCGGGCTATTGGGATCCTGCTTTTTAGTTGTACTTTATTGTCACTTATTTTAGCTAACCTGCCTTTTGGGGCGTCCTATGCTGCTTTTTTTTCGTTGGAAGTTCATTTTTTTGAAACGCTTCATTTACCGCATAGTACACTGCATTGGATCAACGATGGTTTTATGGCCTTGTTTTTCTTTTTGGTAGGTATGGAAATAAAACGCGAACTGACCATTGGCGAACTGGCAAGTGTAAAAAGAGCAGTACTGCCTATTTCTGCCGCCGTAGGAGGTATGCTCGTTCCGGCTTTATTTTATTTTGCTTTCAATCGCGGTACTCCATACGAGGGAGGCTGGGGAATACCCATGGCCACAGATATTGCTTTTTCATTGGGTGTGGCTTCTATGTTGGGTAAAAAAGTACCGGTAAACCTCAAGATATTTTTGACTGCATTAGCTATTATAGATGATCTCGGTGCCATTCTTGTCATCGCCCTATTTTATGGTGTAGGGGTAAATGCCTGGTTTCTGCTTGGTTCAGTTGCGGTGGTGGGTCTTATTTGGGGTCTCAACAAGCTGGGTGTAAAATTTGGTATCTGGCAGATTTTACTCGGTATTTTGCTTTGGTTCCTTGTATTTAACTCAGGTGTACATGCTACCATTGCCGGCGTAGTTTTTGCTTTTTTAGTACCCCTCAATCTGTTGAGTGCCTTTGAACACAAGCTTCATAACTTAGTTAACTTTTTCATTCTACCACTTTTTGCTTTGGCCAATACGGCCATTGTGCTCAAGCTAACTATGCTACCCGAACTCACAGGGGTGCTGAGTCTTGGGATTCTTTTTGGTTTGTTTTTGGGAAAACCGGTGGGGGTTTTACTGGCCTCCTGGTTAATGGTAAAAGCCAGGGTAGCTGACCTTCCCCGGGGAGTAAACTGGGCACAAATGGCAGGGGCAGGCATTTTGGCAGGTATTGGGTTTACCATGTCCATTTTTATCACCTGTCTTGCTTTTTCAGATCCTGTTACGCAGGATATGGGGAAAATAGCTATCCTGCTGGCGGTGGTCCTTAGTATTCTGGCTGCTGTTGGTTGGTTTACACTCATTGGAAAAAAGCAAGAAAAGCAACCCCTTAAACAAGCAGACCCTTCTGTTTCGTAATTTTTGCGGGTTATTTTTTCAGGCAACCAAAATCTGCTCAAAAAACCGCAAAATCCCTTATTTTTATGGAGTTAAAATAGCTACCATATGTTAAAAAGAGAAAGACAGGCCTTTATATTGCAGCAACTTAATGTACATAACAAAGTTATTAGTGCTGATTTGTGCATTCAATTGGGTGTATCGGAAGATACTGTAAGACGCGATCTGCAGGAACTTGCTGATGAAGGAGCTTTACTGAAAGTACATGGAGGTGCATTGAGTAAATCTTTTCATTTCCGGTTGCAGAGTGCCCCTGTCTATCACGAAAGTGAAAAACGCAATATTGCAGATAAAGCAAGCCACCTGATAAGCGATGGCATGATTGTATTATTGAGCGGTGGTACCACCATTCGTCAGTTGGTGAATGCTATTTCGCCCACCCTGAATGCTACTTTTATTACCACAAGTATACCTATTGCGTTGGAGTTGATGAATCATCCGGGTAGCGAAGTAATTTTTATTGGCAATAAACTGGATAAAAATACACAAACCGCCATTGGAGGCGAGGTGGTAAAAAAACTGGCCGGTATACGCGCCGATATTTGTTTTTTAGGAACGAACAGTATTGATGTAAAAGCGGGCATAACCGATAGCGAATGGGAGATCATTGAAATGAAGAAAAGCATGATTGAATCAGCCGACCATTTGGTTAGCATGGCTATATCGGAAAAATTGAATGTATCCCAAAGACTGCAGGTTTGTAAAATTGAAGAAGTGGATACCCTCATTACTGAACTCGATAAGGATAACCCCATTTTGCAGCCCTACTTTAAAGCGGGGCTAAATGTTATTTGACGAATCATTTCCAATTTTTTTCTTCCTTTTCTGAATAATAGACTCTTCACCTGTTCCTCATTGGAGTAAAAAGCGGACAGGTCAAGCATATTTCTTTTTATACCTGCTTTCTTTTTTCTTCTTTTGCACTACGTATAAAAAATTTCTATTTTATGAAAAATCAATGGCTTGTTCTGATAAGTATCCTCGTCGTTTCCTCAACGGCATGTGTTGATGAGAAAAAACAGAAGTCTTCGCCAGAATTTTTACCAGTCCGGGAGAATTTTCAACAAAAGCTTGATGGGAAGGAGGTGGATTTATTTTATCTAAAAAACAGTAACGACTACCACGCTGCCATTACCAATTACGGTGCAAGGATGGTAGGGCTTTGGGTACCGCAAGCAAATGGCACCTTTACCGATGTGGTATTGGGGTTTGACAAATTACAAACCTATGTGGATGCAGAAGAGCGGTTTTTTGGTGCCATCGTAGGTCGGTTTGGTAACCGGATAGCAAAGGGTCGCTTTTCATTGGACGGGGTTGATTATCAGTTGGACGTAAACAATGGGGTAAATACTTTGCATGGCGGTAGTAAGGGGTTTCACAGTGTGGTATGGTCTGCCAATCAGCCCGACTCTCAAACCCTTGTACTTACCTATATTTCGCCCGATGGCGATGAGGGGTATCCGGGAACATTAACCACAGTGGTTACCTATACACTAACTGACAACAATGAAATCAAGATGGATTATGAGCTCTCATCCGATAAAAAAACAATTGCTAATATTACCAATCACAACTTCTGGAACCTGAACGGCGAAGGGGCCGGCACCATCAATAACCATATTTTACAGGTAGATGCTTCAAGGTTTACACCGGTAGATTCTACCTTAATTCCTACAGGTATTGATACGGTATCGGGCACACCATTTGATTTTAGGATAGCTCATAAAATTGGCGATTTACTGGAACCTCCTAACCAACAATTGACATTTGGAAAAGGGTATGATCATAATTTTGTATTGGACAAAGGAATTAGTACAATACCTGAAAAAATAGCCACTATTACAGGAGATATATCTGGCATTAAAATGGATATCCTCACCACCGAACCAGGTTTACAGTTCTATGGTGGTAATTTTATGCAAAGTAAAAATATCTTAAAAAGTGGCACCACCGACTATTTCAGAACCGCGTTTTGTTTAGAAACCCAGCATTTTCCAGATGCTCCTAACCAGCCCGGGTTTCCCACTACCGTTATTGAACCGGGGAAAAAATATAGTAGTACTACGATTTATGCTTTTTCGATAAAACAATAATCATTTGATTCAGCTATTTTTAGGTAGAATCTTTTCTTTTGCTGAGCTTTGATTTGAGTGATTATAAATCGTATAGGACTTCTAGCAGAAGCAACTGTCAGTATACACGGGTATTAATTTAAAAACGTAAATAAAATGGCGGACAGAACAGCAGCAGGAATATTCGGTAAAATCTTTGAATTACTTGCAAAAAATCCAACAGAAGAACATAAAGCAATTGCGAAAGAAATATTTGCAGAAACAGTTTATTATGATTTTGGTAGCTACCTAATGGATGCAGAGGAAGCCTTAATTGCTTTGGACTTAGCTAAAAAAGGAATTGACCCTAAATATCCAGAAGTTGGCGAAAGTATCATTTACGGAAAGGGTTAGTAGCCATTATGGATAACTATTTGTTGTAGTAACTTAACTAAGAAGCATTGAAATTATTGACAAGCATTTCAGGGATACTCCCATTCGTTATTGCCACCTTGCTTTATATCTATTTTAATGACCCCGATGATATTTGTTATGGTCTTGTTCACTTGGTACAAAATGTTCTATTGTATGCTTTTCTGACTTTAGGACTCCTATTAGCTGCTATTGCAATTTACAAAAAACGGCAGGTTCCTGATGTAAAGTTTGAGCCTGTTTCTTTTACAATTATCTTTTTCAGCATGACAACCTTATGCTATCACTTTACCTTTTGTGGACACACCAATGGCGATAAATTTTTGACCGCAGAAAATAGAGATATTGACTTTTTTAATGAAAAGAAAGTATTGACCCTTAGAAAAAATGGAAACTTTACCATAGAATTTATTTAAACAGATTTTGGTCGCTCCGTTTCTGACACCTATAAACAATTGGGTGACACCATTTATTTTGACAACTCAATAATAGAGAAAACTGCTTCAAAATTGACAACAAAATACTTAATTCAACTTCAGGAAATCATTCCAATTTCAGATACAACAGATAAAATTGCTTTCAAAATTATTGAAAAAGGATAAGCGGCTTACAACATGCGGATGGCTATAGATGGCCTGACACTGTTTGCTTTGGTATTTTATTGCTTTCAAGAGTAGCTAAGATGTATTCAATTCTTTCGGGCTTGTGGTATTATTGTGCAGCATCGGATAAACGCTCCAAAACCATTTCATTCGTGTCGCTGCCTTTATCCCGAAACCAACATTTCTTATATTCAACGCTTTCTATTGAAGAGGGTTTTTAGAGATGCCCATAAAAGTAAAAAGGCCATCTCCCGGAGGAGACAGCCTTTTATTACTGCTTATGAAAAAAAACGGTTATCTGTTTACATAAAAAGTAAGGGACCTTGACTTGCTACCGGTAGCTACACCGGCATTACCCCGCAGGAAAAGTGTGTACACACGGGTGTTGGTGAAAATGACGTTATTGATTCTCGCCAGTTCCGTAGTGGTTCCCGATCTGCGGATAATCAGGGTATCGGAAAAGTTGATAAATGGCTGATTGGAAAAGGAGGTAACGGTGCCGGGTAATACATTGGTATAAATATTATTGTTGCGCCGGGCTGAATACACATCAATTCTTTTGTCTGCCGCGGTATCTGCCAACGCCTGCACAAAACGCAATCCTATGCTTCCTGTATTAGGTGTGGGGAAACTATCCCTTACCAAAATGCGGGAACTGTCCTTGCTTGCATTCAACAGGCTGTCGGTAATAATGAAGCTGTAAAATTCACCTGCTTTCATATCGATTTTGAGCGTTGTAATAGGTATGGAGTCAAGCGTAGTGAATCCACCTACTGATACTTTCAGGTCAACCATCCCCGCAGGCAGGGTCACATAAGAGGCTGGATTCGTTGCTGGAGCGGCACCACCATAAGACATTCGTACACCATTCATTTTAACGCCATTGGCAAAAACGTGAATACTGTCAGCTTGCCCGGTTACGATCCTGAAATTAGGGGAAGCATGAATAATCCGCAAATGAGCCAATTTACTTTCAGAACCGGCCATATCCCAGGGAGCCACAATGTCTTTGCTTGTTTCACAGCCTGCCATTACCACTATTCCAAGGGCAACAACAAAGGCTGTTTGCATGATATTTTTTAATTGCATAATTTTTCTTTTATGATTGAATTAAAAGGGTGGATTAAGGTTTACTGAACCATACTTCCCGCGTATGCCAGTCAATATCGAAAGCTCCAAGTGCCCGCAGGATTTCGGCATTCCATACGTACTCCGCGTTGAAACGGTAGCGAACCCTGTAAACAGGTTTGCCATTGTTATCCGGATGCAGACGTTCTGGGGCTGGTATAGCAAAATCGCGGTATACCTGCTCATTGGTTATAGGATCCGTATCGGTGTAATGGAAACGACGCAGATCCACCCATGTTTCAATGGCTCCCCAACCGTATATAGCAATATATTTTTGCAACATAATATGAGTAAGCGTCAAACCTTCAACCGTTGGTACCACTTTTGGGTCAGCAAGGAATACCGCCTTGCTTGCCGGAGTAATTTTTTCCCCATCAGGTATGTTTTGATTGTACTTGCTCGTAAGCATGTCTATGTTTTGGCTAATGGCTTCTCGGTAAGTTGACAGTGCAAGTGCACGATCATTTTTGCGAAAAGCAGCTTCGGCTTTCATAAACAAAACTTCACTTAATGTAATAACAGGTATTTCAGAATCATTACGGAAAATGTACCTTGAGTTTAAATCATTGGGTGCGACGGTTACTGCCGAAGCTTGACCCCAAAGCCCTCCCGGACGATCATTTACAATGCCAATACCTGCAATTCCAAAGGTTTGGTTTAATCCAACATAAGTGCCATTGATATTTTTCCGCAGCATATAAGATGTTCTTGGATCTTTTACATCGAGGAAATGGGGGTTGCGGCCATCCATCAGGTTGGTGATGTAAGCAGTTTGCCGATAAGCACCTATATTATTTCTAATGGGTCCAAAAAAGTTGGCATCACTACCTATACCACTGTTCTCAAATTTTACCGTTGCGTTGTCGTCGTTATTTGCCATAGACAGGTTGACGTATGCAATTACACTATCAGCATTGTAAATGGTTTTGTTCGACAGGTGATTAAAGGACCTTGCGAGCACTGCATAAGCAAACTTTTTCCATTTGTTCAGGTCACCCTTATAAAAATAGTTGTCTGCAGTGGCCAGCTTCGCCTGATCGTTTTTAGCATCGGTTCTGTTCAGTTGACGAATGGCTTCATGACACAGGGTGCGTACATAAGGATACACTTCTTCTTCGTTATCAAAATTAAAAGTAAGCTGACTGGTATTAAAAGCTTCTTTCAGAATAACCGGACCATGGTAATCGGTTAATTGCAGCCAACTCCATGCAAATATTGCATTACCAATGCCTACATAAGCATATTGTTCGTCTTCTGCCCCCCAATCCATCATTCTGTTTACGTTTTGTCCCAAGTCGAAATAGTGGATACGCCAAAGCGATCCGCTCAGATCGGTATTCCCAATGCCTGTATTGCCGGGGCCACCCATACGCTCCCAGTTATCGAAAGCGCCGGTAATGGCGAAGGTTTGGGTATACCGCCCAATCAGCCGGATATCATTCAATGGTCCCTGTCCCGCAAAGTTGGCTGCCATGGCACTTATAATTTGTGGCAAAAGTGTCTCGGGGGGCACTTTTGTAGGAGCATTTGGATTAAGGTAAGCGTCTTCTAGTATCTTGGTACATCCGGCCGCTATCAAAGAAATAGCAAGACCCAGCGTTCCCAGTTTTTTCAAATGTATTTTTAGCATTTTATTCCTTTTTCAGTTTCTTAAAAAATTTCAAACCTGTATTAAAATCCGGCACGGATGCCAAAGTTCCAACTTACAGGGATGCCAATATTACCGTAGTCGAAACCGGCAGCTCCTACCCCACGGGTACCAGCAGTAGTTCCATTTACAGCCGGATCAGCCCCTGTATAATTGGTAATGAGCACCAGGTCATTCACGGTTATAAATGCTCCCAGGTTTTTTACTGTCCTGGTATTGCCCAGTACTTTTTTACCAAAAGCATAGCTCAGGGTTAAATCACGCAAACGCATCCAGTTTACATTTTTTTCAATAAAGGCTTCCGGAGGCATAGTGGTAAAATAGTCCTGCTGCAAATAGGGCAGAATGGCAATGTTGTTGCGGGTTGGATTGGCAGAATTCTGGAAACCATCGGCCAATACCCCTCTTACCACAATCGGTGTTTTGCGGTCATCGGTAGCAAGGCTACGTCCACGCTGCGTCAGGAAATTATCGGTACCATTGTAGATATCGCCTCCGTTGCGGTAGTCCCACAACATGTTCAAAGAGAAATTTTTGAATCGGAAGGAGTTGTTGATTCCCACGGTAAAATTGGGGTTTCTGTCTCCGCGCACTTTAAAGTTTCCATCTACCAAAGGAATCCCGGTAGCTGCATTGATGAGGATATCACCTGCATCGTTTCGCTGATAACCAGATGCAGTAATGGTGGTGGTGGTTCCGCCTTTAATAAGTCCACCACGGGTATTACCAAACAACCAGGTATCCGCAATATAAAATTCTGGTACGTTGGCCGGAAGCGAAACTACTTCGTTCCACATGCGGTTGGCATTCAATTGAATAGTCCAATTAAAGTTTTTGCTGCGGATGGGATTGGCTCCCAATACAATTTCAACACCCTGATTACGTGTGGTAGCAGAATTTAATGTACTCAAAACAAATCCTGTTCCATAACTGGTACGGAAGTTTTCTACAATCTGTCTGTCACACAATGTATTGTAGT
Organism: Chitinophagales bacterium; assembly: GCA_038209595.1. Classification (GTDB taxonomy): domain Bacteria; phylum Bacteroidota; class Bacteroidia; order Chitinophagales; family Chitinophagaceae; genus Phnomibacter. The sequence goes on along the minus strand of JBBQXO010000072.1, from coordinate 6,854 downwards.
ACGTTGCATCAATGCTGATCAGATTGTTCAGGAATCGAAGTTCGGTACCGATTTCGAAGGTTTCCTGAAGTTCCGGACGTAGGAAAAAGTTATTATTGAAGAAACCATAGCTAAATCCACCCCCACTTACATTGCGGTTGTCGAACCGGGATTGATTAAGGTAAGGGCTACTCATTCTTGCAGTATTGGCTATAGAACCTCTCAGTTTCCAGAAGTCAAGTACCTTACTGCCCTTCATAAAAGGTAATATATCACTCATAATAATGCTAAGACTCATACCGGGGTAGTTGAAATTCCGGGAGAATTCAGGCATTACGGAAGAGCTTTCAAAACGGTGGCTATAGGTAAAATAAACAACTTCATTGTAGTTGATGGATGCTTCGGTAAAATAAGCCTGAGACCGATTAATGCTCACATTCGGCAAACCACTAAGGTTGCGGTTCAAACGGCGGCGCGAAATGACCGATGTATTACTCGAATCTCTCCGGGTGACATCTCCCAACTGATTGCCCACAACGGCCCACATTTCCTGCTGATAATCCTGGTACATGGTACCTACCATCAGGCGTCCATTGAATTTACCGATACTGTGTTTGGCGGTAGCGGTAATGGTGTGGTTGTACCCTTTGTATTTTCTGGTATAGTTGTCTTGCTCCCCATTCAGATTACGGGCAATTACAAAAGACTGCGGGTGGTAAAAACCCCAGCCATCCGTGGTGTAGGTATCATATCCAAAACGACCATTTACACTTAACCACTTGGTGGGATTGATATTGATACCCAAGGTACTCAATATCCGATCGGTTTTATCGAAGCTTTCATTGTTGTAAGCATTCCAAAGGGGGTTATCGGTCTCTCCTCCAGGATCTACTGTATTGAAAATTCCCAGTTTTTCCCCATTAGCTCCTTGGTAATTGCTGATATCATTATTGGTCGGCCAGGTAAGCAGGTTAAGCAAATAGCCGCCGGCACCTCTGCGGGGGCGCAGGTGGGTGGTTCGGATATAGCTTACAGCAGGCAGAATTTCAACGTATTTACCAATTTTGGTTACGTTACTAATCCGCAGGTTGGTACGATCATAATCATTGTTGGGAACCACACCGCTCTGATCGAAGAAAGAGCCTGAAAATCTCCAGCTCATATTCTTCTTACCATATTCAGCACTCAGGTTATGCGTTTGAGCAAAACCGGTTTCGAAAAAGGCATCGACATTATTGTAGGTCTGCTCATCAAGCGATAAAGCAGGCCCAAAAAAGCTAAATGAGTTTTCCGCATTACCATTGGTTCCACCGCCCCAACGATTGGTGGTTGCAGGAAAACGAGTCAGTTTGCTTAAACGGAAACTGTTGTCATAAGCTACCCTTATCTGGCCAGTAGGCTTGGCTCTTTTGGTGGTAATGATGATAGCACCGCTGCTCGCCTGACTTCCGTAAAGTGCGGTAGCTTCAGGTCCTTTCAGTACGGTAATGCTTTCAATATCATTGGGGTTCAGGTCAGCCATCCGGTTGGTATAGTCATTATTACGGTTTGGGCGGTCACTCGCCAAACCAGTGGTGGCAGCACCCCCTTGTTCGTTCATCGACTCATTGTCCATAATAATACCATCTACCACAAATAGCGGCTGATTGCTGAGTGCCATAGAGTTAAAACCCCGCAACACAATGCTGCTGGATGCGCCTGCCATACCATTGGTGGGGGTAATGGTAGCACCGGCTATACGGCCTTGGAGCGAATTGATAAAATTTTCACGCTGGGTTTCTTTTACCTCAGCACCGCTTACCCGCTGGTTTGAAAATCCTAATTCGCGGGGTTTCCGCTTCATATCCATAGCTACTACTACTTCATCCAGTTCACTTGTAGCAGGTTTTAATTCAACAATCAGTGTAGCATTTTCCCCAATTCTTTGGGTAATGGTTTCATAACCAATTACACTGATTGTGATGGATTGGCCGGTTTTCACTTTTATGGAAAACGAGCCATTGGCTTCAGATTTAGCCATAGTCTTGGTTCCATTTACCCGTACAGTAGCTCCTTCAAGGGTTTCCCCCGTGTTGGCATCGCGTATGGTACCAGTAACGGTTTGTTCTGTGGCCTGGGCTATCAGGGGCTGCTGTTGCATACAGCAAAAACCCAGCACCATTGCCATCAGAAGACAAAATTTCTTCATTTGCATTTAGTTTTTTTGGTAAAAAAATAGGAAAGCGATGGGCAAAATAAATTTTAACCCTTCCTTTACACTTCAAATATAGGGCTGCTATTTAAATATCTTGCAAGTTTTTGCAGGATTTGAACAAAAAAAAGTAGAAAAATTTAATCTTTTTGTCTTATTGTTTGATTTTCAAGGCATAAGTTGACAGAATACAGCACAAAACAGCGTATGGAAATTTTAATTTTATTTGCAAAAAATGGTTGGTATTGAACGAATTTAGAAAAAAGAGAGTGGAGGAAGTCTTGCGCTTGCGACAACCGGATCTTACCGTAATTCTGGAGAACATCTGGGATCCGCATAATATTTCGGCCATCATGCGTAGCTGCGATGCTGTTGGTATTATGCAGATTTATGTGGTAAATACTTCACTCCCAAAACATCAAAACTGGGGATTCAGAAGCAGTGCCGGAGCCCTCAAATGGGTAACCGTTCATCAATTTGACAATTTGACGCGCTGCCTTGTGGAAGTTCGGAAAGGGTATCCCAAAATTTATGCTACCCATCTTACGGCCGTATCCACCGACCTGTTTGCTATGGATTTTACCCAACCTATGGCGCTGGTTTTTGGCAATGAGCATGATGGCTGTAGCCCTGAATTGGCGGCTGCTTGTGATGGCACTATTTCCATACCGCAAATGGGAATGGTGCAGTCTCTCAATGTTTCTGTAGCTTGTGCGGTAACCTTGTATGAGGCCTTGCGGCAAAAAAGAGCAGCAGGACACTATGGTGAACCAAGATTGCCGGCAGATAAAAGAGATAAGATTCAGGCAACTTGGGGGGATTATGAAATTTTGAGAAGAATTCAAAGAGACACCTCGCAGGAATAAGGCCTAAGGAAACGCAGGCAGCAAGCGCAACTAATCTGAATAAGATGTTATCTGGTTTTGACTTAAACCCAATAGTATGGCAGATTCCCTAAGTTTTTATTAAAAAAGTGCATATTCTTCCTCGGTATTATCTGATAAAACTGGCAACTAAACGTTAGGATTCCTTCTGGTGAAGCAATACTTCTATTAAATGGGTTATTTTTAATTTTTAAGTCTTTGTATATGCGTTTGCTAATTGCTTTTCTGTTTTTCTCTGGTATGACTGCAGCACAAACAGTGAAATCTATCCGGGTGACAGATCTTGTGGATGATTATCGGTCTGCCGATGGGGTGGTAGTGGTTAATTTCTGGAGTACCTGGTGTTCGCCCTGTGCGGAGGAAATGCCTCATTTTATTGAAATAACCAACTTCTTTAAAGCACAGGGGGTGCAATTCTGGATGGTAAGTCAGGATACAGAGGAGCTTTTTAAAAATGGCAAACTAAAAAGCTATATCGGCCAAAAAGGTTGGAAGCCCACCCGGCATTACTGGCTAAATGAAACCAATGCAGATTACTATTGCCCATTGATTGATAGCAGTTGGAGCGGCGTTATACCGGCAACGCTGGTGTACAATAAAAAGCGTAAATACTTTCAGTTTTACGAGTCTTCCCTTTCAGAAAGCGAACTGGAGGCTGCCATTCGAAAAGCGCTTTGATAAAGCGTTTTAGCCTTTTTTAGATTTAGGCTCCGGAGCACCTGGTTTTTTTGTTTCTGGTTTTGCAACTGGTTTCAGCAGTTCTTCCAGGTTTTGCTTCGCAATAACAAAATCAGGAAAGGATTGAACGGCCTTCCGGTACCACTCTTCTGCTCCTTTAATATCTTTCTCCCTATAGGCAACAGCTCCCATCATATTCAATGCAGCTGCCATTACCGTTACATCTTCTCCATAGCCTTCGCCAATTTCGAGCCGAACTTTTATTTGGTTGGCGTTTGCGGTGTCTTCCAATATCTTTTTCAGGGATTGTTTGCATTCAAGGTTTCTTTCCAGAATAAATTGTTTACTGGCCAATTGGTAATGGTTGTATGGGTTGGCATTGAGCTTGCACAACTTTTCGTACCATTCTAAACTCGTCTTTACCTCCCCTGCTTTGCCCGTAATATCAGCCAGTAAGGTCAATGCGGTAATATTTTCCGGATTTTTTTCATTGATTTCACCGGCAAGCTTGTATGCTCCGGGAAAATTGTTCATATTGTAGTACACCAATGACAGAGTATCTCTAAATGATTCATTGTCTCCCTGTAATAACAGACCTGTAAGTGCATAAGCAGCGGTATTCAGGTCATTGTAGCGGATGGCGTGCCGGTAAATTTCCAGGTAAGCTGGTTTCAGGGTATTTTCCTGAGCAATAAGTGCGGATGTCAGACTAAAGCTGAGCATTGAAAGTAAAAAAGCCTTACGCATAAGTTGTTATTTTGCCTTTTAATGATTTGGAATTTCAAAAATAGGGTTTCTGTTTACTTTTTCCAATGTTAGCCATAAATAAAGAGGGTTTATCATTCATTCCGGCTTTATTTTCGTGCCATGTCATTATTCCATCAGGTATTCGATTTGTTTATTACCTGCAACAACAGGCTTACTCTGGAATTTCAAAAATAGGGTTTCTGTTTACTTTTTCCAATGTTAGCCATAAATAAACAGGGATTACCATTCATTCCGGCTTTATTTTCGTGCCATGTCATTATTTCATCAGGTATCCGATTTGTTTATTACCTGCAACAACAGGCTTTCTCCCTATCTTGAAAAAGAGGTGATGGCGCTTGGTTATACCCCGGTAAAAACCATTCCAACGGGTATTCATTTAAGAGGCAATCTTTTGGATTGTATGCGGCTGAACCTGCATTTGCGCTGCGCCAGCCAGATCATGTATTCGTTGAAAAAATTTATTTGCCGGGGACCTGATGAATTGTACCGCCACATCCACCGCATCCCCTGGGAAACCATTATTCCTGAAGATGGGTATGTGTCGGTCAACAGCAATGTATTTCACCCGACCATCCGCACCGATATGTTTGCCAGTGTAAAGGTAAAAGATGCCCTGGTAGATCGCATCAGAGAGCAAACCGGCAAACGCCCCGATACGGGTCCTACGCTGGAGGGTTCGGTCGTTTATCTGTATTGGAAAGATGAGGCAGCCGAAATATTTCTGGATACCAGTGGGGAAACCCTCGCCAAACATGGATACCGTAAAATACCAGGAAAGGCACCCATGCTGGAAGCTTTGGCCGCCGGTACCATTCTTGCTTCGCGTTGGGACCGGCAATCGCCCTTTGTAAACCCCATGTGCGGTTCGGGAACATTAGCCATTGAGGCGGCGCTTTTAGCCACCAACCGTTTTCCCGGTTTGCTTCGTGAAAATTTCGCCTTTCAGCATATTCAAGGGTATGATGTAGCCATGTACAAACGGGAACAGGAAGCTCTTTTTGCCAAAGTATCCACGGTGGAAGGGTTGAAAATTGTGGCTACCGATCTGAGTGAGGATGCCATCCATATTTCAAAGATCAATGCCGGATTGGCAGGGGTAAGTCACCTGATTGAATTTACCGGGTGCGATTTTTCCGAAACCCCTTTACCGGAAACCGAAACGGGTATCGTAATGTTTAACCCAGAATATGGCGAAAGGCTGGGAGAAGTAGATGCCCTCGAAGAAACGTATGGCCGGATAGGGGACTTTATGAAACAGCAATGCAAAGGGTATACGGGATATATATTTACTGGCAACCTCGAACTTGCAAGAAAAATCGGGCTCAAGCCCAAAAGGCGGATAGAGTTTTATACCGGCAAAATTGATTGCCGGTTACTTGAATATGAATTGTATGCGGGTAGTCGCCGTACGGATAAACCTGATGCGGCTTCTGAAGACGCTGTATTCTGAAATTGTTAAGAAAATCCATGCATCCTCAAATACTTCAACTTTTAGCCAATATCGATATCTATCTGTTTGATCAGGTGATGAAGGGGCGCTATACCCCTGGGGAAAAAATACTTGATGCCGGGTGTGGGGGTGGGCGCAATCTGCCCTGGTTTTCCACGCAGGATTTTGCTCTGTACGCCATCGATCAGGATCCAGAGGCGATAGAATGGTTGCGATTACAATATCCCGGTTGGAAAGCCGCTCAGTTACAGGTAGCTTCGTTGGAAGCACTCCCTTTCGAATCCGATTATTTTGACCATATTTTGTGCAGTGCGGTTTTGCATTTTGCGCAAAGTACCCCGCATTTCATGGCCATGTTGGGCGAAATGGTCCGGGTATTGAAACCGGGTGGCTCCTTATTTATAAGAATGACCTCCGATATCGGGATTGAAGAAAAAGTGATTTTAGCTGGAGATGGGATTTATGATCTGCCCGATGAAAGCCGCCGGTTTTTATTAACCCGTTCCTTGCTTGAGGAAATCTTAAAGCGTTTTCCGATAATGTTGCTGGAACCGCTTAAAACGGTTAACGTAACAGATATCCGCTGCATGAGTACGCTGGTGCTGGGAAAGGTGAGAGGGTGAGAGAGGTGAGAGAAGTGAGAGAAGTGAGAGGGTGAGAGAGGGTGAGAGAGAAGTGAGAGGGTGAGAGAAGTGAGAGAAGTGAGAGGGTGAGAGGGAAGTGAGAGGGTGAGAGGGTGAGAGGGTGAGAGAGAGGTGAGAGAGGTGAGAGTTAAGTGTGTGGGTGAGAGGGTGAGAGAAGTGAGAGGTGAGAGGGTGAGAGAGAAGTGAGAGGGTGAGAGAAGTGAGAGTGTGAGAGAAGTGAGAGGTGAGTGGGTGAGAGAGAAGTGAGAGGGTGAGAGAAG
>JBBQXO010000071.1:0-22610 GCA_038209595.1 Chitinophagales bacterium | reverse complement strand
CCCTCTTTGGACAATTTTACCTTTTTGCAGTACAATAATTTCATCGGCGTGTCGGATGGTGCTTAGCCGGTGGGCAATCACCAGGGTGGTGCGGTTGGTCATAACCTTGTTAATGGCGTCCTGCACCAGTTTTTCGCTTTCAGTATCAAGGCTGCTTGTGGCTTCATCCAGAATAAGAATCGGCGGATTTTTTAAAACAGCTCTTGCAATGGTTAATCGCTGTCTTTCTCCTCCGCTTAATTTACTGCCACGGTCCCCGATATTACTCTCAAAACCAGCTTCCTTTCCCCTTATAAAAATTTCGGCATTTGCTACCCTTGCCGCTTCTTCTATGTTTTCTGGTTTGGCATCCTGTTGCCCGAGTGCAATGTTGGCAGCTACGGTATCATTGAACAGGATGGGCTCCTGCGTAACGATGCCCATATGACTACGCACGCTTTTAAGGCTATATTCCCTTATGTTGATGCCGTCAATCAATACTTCGCCGTCGCTTACATCGTGGAATCTTGGCACAAGATCGGCAAGGGTGCTTTTACCTGCCCCGCTGCTGCCTACCAGCGCTACCGTACTGCCCTTTTTTATGGTCAGGTTGATATTATCCAGTATGGTGATGTCCTCGTAACGGAAACTCACATTCCGGAACTCAATGGACCTGCTGAATTCGGTGAGGGGTTTTGCATTGGGCAGATCTTCGATCGTAAGATCGGCCTTCAGCACTTCTTCTATCCGGTCGATGGCTGCGCTGCCTTTTTGGATACTGTAAAAAGAGGTACTCATTGCCTTAGCGGGGTTGATGATGTTGTAAAACAGCCCGAGGTAAGTAATAAAGGCCGCGCCTTCGAGCCCGATATTTTGGTTAAGCACCAGCGAGCCGCCATAGAGTAAAATGCAGCAAAACACAAAAACACCCATGGTTTCGCTCATAGGAGAAGCAAGGTCTTTTCGGTAGCCGATATTATTTTTTGCCACTAAAAGCGCCTCATTGATATGATGAAACTTGTTTCGTAAAAATTCCTCGGCGTTAAAAGCCTTGATTACCCGGAGACCACCAAGTGTTTCGTCGAGCACACTTACCGATTCGCCTTGTCTTTCGGCAGCAAGCACACTTTGATCTCGAAGGCTGCGGCTTATGCGTCCAATTATAAAAGCAACTACAGGCAGCATCACAAGCAGGAATAAAGTGAGTTGTGGGCTAAGAAAAAATAGTGCCACAAGGTTTAAAATGATTTGCATGGGATCGCGTACCCAGCCTTCGAGGGTTCCCACCACGCTATTTTCCACCTCGCTGATATCGTTGGTAATCCTGCTCATGAGGTCGCCTTTTCTTTTTTCGGTAAAATAGCCAATGGGCAACTGCAACACTTTGTCGTACAAATCGCCCCTGAATTGGGTAACCACCCGGTTCTTCAGCGGATTTAGGATATAGAGGCTGAGGTATAAAAATGCGTTTTTTAGAAAAATGCTGCTCAACATCAGCCCGCAGATCAGCCATAAAAGGCTGATAGGATTATTATCGTTGGCCACCACAAAGGCAGCCATTTTTTCCCGCATCCAGCTCATCAGCCGGTTGCCGTTTTCTCCACTTGCTGCCAGGTCCATTACGCCAGACTTGCCTACAAAGATCAGTTCAAGGAAGGGCATAAGCATGCCTATGGAAAGGATGGAGAAAATAGTGCTCAGAATGATACACAAAACATATACTGAAAGCTGTGGTTTGAAATCTTTCAGATAGGTAAAAATCCGTGCGTATTTGTTCATTAATAGAGGAATAAGTGGAAATAGCAGGCAAAGTAACTACTTTTACACGACCTCCGGCTATCCAATTGCCTCGGAGGAATGTTAGAAAAGGAAAGCAACAGATTATGGAAGAGACAAAAAGACAGAAGCAGGTTGCCGGGTTATTGCATGGCGAACTAGATGATATTTTCAGAAGATTGGGATTGAATATGGTAGATGGAGGCATGGTTTCCATTACCAGTGTAAAAGTGACGCCCGACTTACTCGAAGCGAGAATTTACCTGAGCTTTTTTCAGATTAAGGATACAGAAGCCATGATGGCAAAAGTGCAGGAGAAAGCCTGGGAGGTAAAAAGAGAACTCGCTGCCCGGGTTGGCAAGCAATTGCGTAGAATGCCCTTACTGGAATATTTTCTTGACGACACCCTTGACTACGTATTTAAGATGGAAGCCTTGCTGAAAGAGGTTATTCCCCCGAAAACAGAGGAATCGTAAGGTAATTTAAAACGAGCTACAGGCCTTGTACACGCATATTTCAAAAAAATATAGTTTTTCCGGGTTATCAAAAATAATTTTCGGAGTAATGTAAAAATAATGCCCTAAAGTCAGCATGGGAAAATTGAGAATCGATTGGTTTACAACTTTTTAATTTACATAAGATTCAGACAAAGCCGTATGTGAATAACCAATGAGTTTGCCATTATTTACAGAAGGTATGTTTCCTTGATTCATGCGTAGCAATTCCGATGAGTTAGGGCTATCAATTCCTCACCCTTTGAGAATTTTTTATGGGAAAAAGGGAGCCGAAGTACGAAGGTGTTTTAGGAAGTAACTTTGTTAATAATTTTTATGAGCAAAAATATACAGCCTTAAAGCAACAGAAAAATGACTTGATGTAAAAATTGCTCACTAATGAATGGATGGTGAAGAAGGATAATTATTAAATTAGAATGCTTATGACTATTGAAAAACCTAAGCAATTAAAAAGAAACCGAAAATAGGGTTGAATTTAAAGAGGCTAAAGGTGGGTATTAAATTTTCAATGGAAGAATAAAAATGACCCCAAAGGCCGACGAAAATGTACAATCGGTTATGTTGTTGCTTTTGCCAATGAATGCAGTGGTTATCTGGTTTTTGAGGTTCATGATAAACACCCTCATCTCAAACCAAAGAGTTTTCCTTTCGAGAGGTTACTTTTATTAATATAGAAGCAGATCATGTTAAAATCATTCCCATTGATGATGACTACATTATGATGAAAATTATTCAATATTTAGCAGTATGGAAAACCGCAAAAATGAGAAAATTTGTAGAGCTATTTGATGGGCAATTAACCCGGGATCAGGTTAAATCTCTTATTTTTAAACTATCTGACACTTAAAATAGCTATTTAGAATTTACAGGTGTTGGTTCAGGTAGGAAATATTTTTAGGTAAAGAGGCCTTAACTTGCGGAAAAATAATTGAAAGGGCGATTGAAGTTGGGTTAAAGGAAATAAGGAAGTCTGATGAACTAAATGGAGGTTCCACAAAAAAGCTACAAGATTTACACAAAAACCCGGAAAATACTGCAAACGAAACCAACTAATTGATAATAAATTTATTATTACTTTTTCAAGTACACAAGTTGTCCATAAGATATTTAAAAACCACCCAATAAACCATCACTTACAGAGGGGATGTCCCCCTGATTCAAGCGAATCAAATGCTGATAAAGCCATTTTAGCTGTAACTAATTTTTTTCGGAAGCTTTGGAATCAGGAAGAAATTGTAACCAAGCTTATCGTTTTCAGCAACTTTGGAGGTAATTCAAGAATTAAGGTATGAAACCTTTCGGCAACAGAAAAGGCTTTATGCAAAAAAATTGTGGGCGAACAAAGAATATGAAAAAATTAAAATTTAAAGAACGAGATGGATAAAATATTGAATTTCTATTGTAATGAAAGTAGTCACCTTGAAAAGGATAAAATAAGCTTTATGCTGATAGCGTAGGTAAGTTCTGTTTACAATCAGGTAAAAATGCACAATAATATCCATTTCATCCAAATAGATTGATTGGATTAGGCATGAGGATAATGTCGTTCTTAAAATAGAAGCATTTTCGTTCCTTCATTTTGAGAGAGGGTATAAGCGTGCTGATGTAATTCCACTGCCTTTATACTTGCCTCAGATGTCAATTTCAAGCGTTAGGATATTTTGAATCTCAACTGCTGCCTCTTTTAAATCGGCAAAATTTCATTAATTTACCATTTTTACAGGCGGGATACTTTATTGCCTAGCAAACATCAGGGGTAGAAAAAGCGCTTATATAAAATCATTATTTAAAAGCTAATTAAATAATTTTATGGCAACCATTACACAGGACGATTTTGACAATGCGGTTTCTCATACCATCCGCATAGAACTGAAGGATGGAAGTGTATTATTTTTCAATGTAATTGCAGAAGCGAAAAAGGCTTTTGCGAAACTTTTGAGAAATGATACCCATTCTGAGTTGGAATATGAATTTCTTTGGATTTATATCCCTGAGGATCGGTTTGTTTTCATAAACAAAAATGAAATTATCAGGATCACATTTTGTTTTGAACCCATTTTTGGCGAGATAGCCGAATATGTTGATAATTTCAACGTACAAGAAAAAACAGATATGCCTACAGATGAGGTGGATGAATTTGAGGCGGCTGCGGAAGAAGTAGAATTTTATCTTCCTCAACTCGTTATCATGCATAACAGGCAATTGGAAAATGGAGAAATAGTGCCAGGTGTTACCATGAAAACTGAAGGGTATTTTGGGAATGTTTCTTCTTACTCAAGTTTAAATTTAGATGATTTTAATGGCTTAGGTTTAGTTTTTTTTGAGGATAGAGAGGAGTGGATATTGCTTGCCGAAAATTACATTCAATTTGTGGACGATGATGGGGAAGAAAATTTTATGCCGCTTAAAAATCTTTCTGTTATTGAAATGGAAAGGCTCTTTTTATTGTCTGATGAAGAACTTGATAAATATTTAGAAAGAAAACCTAAAAAGCAACCCAAAAGAAAAAAATAAATAGTTGCGAAGGAAACTCACGCAAATGGATATATTTGGTGGAAGACTTACGACATGTGCTTTGCCTTAGTACTTGTTTTCGGTACAAATTCAATTCATTTGGGGTTTCCATTATGTGAAACCCCAACTAAGGGCGGTATCCACTACCGTAATGGCATCATATTCTTTTCAAAAATTTCATCAAAGTTTAAAGCAACACTTTTATAATTAGCATTGTCCTTATAATTATGAAATACCTTTTAATCTTGATACTGCTCATTACTTTGATACCTGCTATTGGGCAGCAAAAGAAAAAATGGCAGATAAGTGTTCAATTGCAGCCCGAATTGACTTTACATCAAAACCAATATTCGTATAGGTGGAGGGAGAAGTATACGAAAGCTAGTTTTAATATTGGATTTTCAACCGCCTTACAATACAATATCAGTGAACGTTTATTTGCAGATATTGGCTTAGGGTATATCTCACGAAGACTCAATACGGCTGCTTTTCTCAATCAGGCAAAGTTGCCACTTCCTTACTATAGTGATACAAAAGAACTAAATACTACGAATCATCTTTCTTATCGAACAGTACAAGTCCCGGTGAATGTTGGGTATTATGTGGTTAAAAATGAAAAGCTCAGCGGTTTTTTGATAGCAGGAATTACTGCAAACTATTTATTGAATGCAAAATATGATGTGACTTTTGCAAAATATAATGCAACGTATACAAAGGGTTATTTACAAGGAATCTCTTTAAATGGAGGGGCAGGTGCCGATATACCAATATCGAAGAAAATTGTTTTGACCAATTCGATTACCTACTCTTTTATGAACAAGGTTGAAAAGGATAAATTTTTATTTAGTCAGGATGAAGATGTAATTTCATTAACTCATAATTTTTTAAGAGTAAGCACCGGAATTAAATGGTCGCTGTAATACGTAAGAATAACTAAAATTATTGAGGTTTATAAGATTTGTTGGAGGAATTAGCACCCGGATGTAGATACGCTTATGGGTAACTGTCCCTGTAAGAAGCAGCTGCTTTTAGGCATAAAATGTAAAACTGAATCATTGACTATATTTTTTATCTTTACACAAGAAGGTAGCAAGTTCCTGCAGAAGAAACGAAGATTCTCTAACTATTAACAAGACCTTCTTAACGAAATTTTATGAAAAAACCATTAACTTGCATCTGTTTATTTGTGACAATACTTCTTTTTAATTCTTGTCGCAAAGACAAAGACGCTCTATTTGATGGAGTATCTTGTACCGGTAGCTGTTACATTTTGACAGGAAAATTAATTGACTCAGCAGCCAATACTGGAATTGTGGGTGGCGAAATCAAGTTTTATTTCAATGATAACACAGGAACTTTTTCCAATAGAAAGATATATTTAGGAGTTGCAACCACTGATGCAAATGGGAACTATACCTTTAGGTTTGACGGTAGAAGTTTTAATGATACACGAGGGTATTATTATGCAGAAGCTTACAAAAAAAATATGTTTGCTGACATATTTTATAAAAATCGGGTAGCAACATTTGATTTAGACAGTACCCTGTATAACACTCCTTTTGTACAAAACTTTCCTTTGTTTAGACCAGCAACAATGAAGGTAAGAATATTGGTTTCAACAGTAACTAATTTTCAATTCTTAACTGTCTCCTTCAGCTATGGAAAAGTGGGTAACGGAATTGGTGTATTTAGCGGTGGCAGACAAATTGATACAACCATTACTGTAAAGACCGCCGGTGACCTAAGAACGTTTATTCAGGGAGATGCAGTTGGTAATGGCGTAAGGATTCAAATTCGAGACACTATAATTGTACCCGTTAATAATAGCCGGGAAGTGTTAATTCGATTGTAGAAAACTAAGCTAAGTGGCGGTTTTATAGGTTGGTGGGCGAAGGAATTTCCAGCCTGTAAGTTTAACTTTGTTAAGGCCTTACTATTTCTAATTCTCCTATGCGGTGAAGTTTTGCCCTTAAAATCCCCCTCCAAAAGCATACTACCTACATGTCCTTTTGCCAAAATTTCCCCTCTTAATGGAAAGCGTATTAAAACTATTTCCATTTCCAAACGCATCCCTTCAATAGATTTATTGGCCATAAAAGCAAAAGAATACACCGGCAAATGAAAAAAGGAATCCATAAATTTGATTAAATAAAGCAATAGTGGTGTTGGTTTTCAGCACTTTATAAAATATTACTTACAATTTCTATGACCACTTTTGTTGCCTGGCGCTATTTACGGTCCAAAAAAACAACCAATGCCATCAACCTCATTGCATGGATCAGCATGATTGCCATTGGGGTGGTTACCGCAGCCTTAGTGGTGGTTTTAAGCGTATTTAATGGATTCGAAGACCTGGTGAAACAGATGTATGGGGATTTTTATGCCGATGTACAGGTACTGCCGGCTAAGGGCAAATGGATGGAAACCCCATCTGCGCTCCGACAGAAGATTGGGGCACTCAAAGGGGTAGAGCAGGTAGAGGGGATTATAGAGGAGCGAGCCATTTTACTTGATCAGGAAGAGAAAAGTATTGTTTGGCTAAAAGGGGTTTCCTCCGATTACTCCGCTTTTACGGGTACGGCGGACCACATGATACGGGGTGTTTTTAGTGTAGGCGACAGCACCCGTCCGGGGCTGGTGGTTGGAGCAGGGGTAGAGCGTTCGTTGCAAATTATTGCCGGGCAAAGTCCTTTTCCCGTTACGGTTTACCTGCCCAACCCGGAGGCTGGGGCTAGTGCCGATGCCATGACTGCCATGCTGAGTGGCAATGTAATGGCTTCGGGTAGTTTTGCTGTGCAGCAGGAGTTTGATGAGCAATATGCTTTTACCCATATCGGATTTATGCGCTATATGCTGGGCGAATCTCCCAATCGGTTTACAAGCTTTGAAGTTTATTTGAAACCCGGAACAGGTATTACAGATATTACATCGGGCATAAGAAAGATACTCGGAAAGGATTATGTGGTGAAAAACCGTTTCCAGCAAAACCAAAGTCTTTTTGCAGCCATGCAAACCGAAAAACTGATTATTTACGCTATTGCTTTTTTAATCCTCATCATTGCTGGTTTCAATATCATCAGCAGTTTAACTATGACCATTCTGGAAAAGCAGAAAGATATTGCAGTGCTCAAAGCCATGGGTACCACCGATGCGCAGATTACCCGGATTTTTGTAAAACTTGGGGTGATGCTTTCCGGTGCGGGAGCCATTAGTGGGTTTATACTCGGGCTAATCATTTGCCTTGGGCAGCAGTATTTTAAATGGGTGTCGCTCGGTGGCCAAAGTTTTGTTATAAGCTACTACCCCGTTTCCATCCACCTAAGCGATCTTTTAGGAATCGGAGCCATTGTGTTGGTAACAGCTTTACTGGCAGCTTGGTTCCCGGCGCGCCGGTCTGTGCACACCACTTATAGTCTTCGTTAGTTTCGCTTGAACTTCTTAGTAATCTCCCAGCGTCTCCGGTAGTTGAGCAAGGGCTGCTGCCAATTGCTCATCGTTGGGAGCTATGCCATGCCATTTGTGGGTGCCTTCCATAAAATCAATGCCTTTGCCCATAACGGTTTTCATTAAAATGGCTACAGGTTTACCATTACCGGTAAGGGTTTTGGCTTTTTCTAAGGCGGCCACCATGGTATCCATATCGTTTCCATCTTCTACCACCATCGTTTCCCATCCAAATACCCTGAATTTTTCGTTCAGGTCGCCCATGTACATCACTTTTTCCGTAGGGCCGTCAATTTGCTGACCATTCCAGTCAATGGTGGAGATCAGGTTGTCAACGGTATGATGGGCAGCGCTCATAATGGCTTCCCAAACCTGTCCTTCGTTCAGTTCGCCATCCCCATGCAGGCTATACACGATACTCGGGTCCTGATTGTATTTTTTGGTTAGTGCCGCACCAATGGCCACGCTCATGCCCTGCCCAAGGCTACCGCTTGCAATGCGAATACCCGGAAGGTGTTCGTGGGTAGTAGGGTGACCCTGCAACCTGCTATTGATTTTACGGAAAGTAGATAATTCCGAAGTGGGGAAATAGCCACTACGTGCCAGGGCCGAATAATAAACGGGGGAAATATGTCCATTGGAAAGGAAAAACAAATCTTCTCCCTTGCCATCCATCTGAAAATCAGTGGGATTATGATTGAGAATTTTGAAATAAAGCGCAGTAAAATATTCTGTACAACCAAGCGATCCACCCGGATGTCCGCTTTGAACACCATGAACCATTCTTACGATATCCCGGCGAATTTGTGTAGCTGTTTCCTGCAAGGTTGACATATTTTTCAAATTTTGAAGCAAAGCTAATGAAATGATGGCACCCCCTGGATCGATTTTTTGGTTATATTTCTTAATTTTGAAGCGAAAGAGATTTGGGAATTTTCACAGGAATCAAAAAAAGATTAACATTTGGTTGTTTAATCGGCTGCTAGCTGTTATTTTTACCTCATATTAAAATATAAATGTGCATTTGAACCTAAAAAATATAATTGGTTACCCAGTTTTCCTTTTACAAACCCTTCAAAATAATATATGGTTGAAATTATAATGAGCATTGTGGTTGCATTTGGGATCACCTTCTATGCAATTCCGGCTATTATTCATGCTGCTCAAGAAAAAAAATTATATGATTACCCGGATGAAAGGAAATGGCACCGGCAGCCGGTTCCTTCGCTTGGAGGTATTGGTATTTTTTCAGGGTTTATAACAGCCTTTTTACTAACAGCCAGTTTTGAGGGGGAAATTATCAGGTTTCAGTATTTGTTGGCTGCTACTTTGGTTATATTTTTTGTTGGGTTAAAAGATGATTTGCTCAATATCTCTCCGCTCAAAAAATTTCTTGGTCAGGTTTTGGCAGCTGCCATCATTTCCCTGAAGGGGGGATTGGTTATCCGCAGTATGGACGGGCTTTTGGGCATTTATGAATTGCCTGAAATGGCGGCTTTCCTGTTGACCATTCTTACCATTGTAGTCATAATTAATGCTTATAACCTAATTGATGGAGTGGACGGATTGGCAGCGGGGCTGTCGGTTATTTCTTCTACGTTCTTTGCTATATATTTTACACTCAATGGCGATTTCGCTTTTGCCTGTATGGCAACTGCCCTGATTGGTGCTCTTGCTGCCTTTTTGATTTTCAACGCACAGCCTGCAAGAATATTTATGGGGGATACGGGTTCCATGATGCTAGGTTTATTGCATGCCATGATGGCGATTCAGTTTATTGGAACAGCCGCAGGTGCGCCAGTTTTAGCTGTTTCGAATGCTCCGGCTATAGCTTTTGCCATCATGTTTGTGCCACTTTTCGATACTTTAAGGGTCTTTTCCATCAGGATGTTGCAGGGAAGCTCCCCATTTACACCCGATCGTAACCATATCCATCATATATTATTGAGGTACCGGTTGTCGCATTCTCGTGTTGTAACTATTCTGTGTGCCGCCGGGGTTATAATGCCCGCCTTCATTTTTTCATTACAATCCTTGAGCATTAACGGCCTGATGGCTATTATGGCCTTCTTTGGTTTTGGAACGGTTGGCATTCTTGTATGGCGTTACCGGGTTATTACTTCCCATAAAGTGGTGAAGGGTAATATTGCCACTGGAAAATCAAAATTAACCGAAGTGAGGACCATTCCTGCCGTTGGACGTAAAGCGGCGAATTAGGCAAGTTTTTTTGGGCTATTAGCCGCACTTTTTTTAGGAGTTTTCTACCTCCTAATCTTGTCAATAGCCCTTCAGTTTCCTTTCAAATTGTGTATTTGTTTCACTTCTGCTATAACCAAAGGCAGGAAATTAACCTGTTTAAGGGGTGTTTGCATAATTTTACGATGGATAAA
Organism: Chitinophagales bacterium; assembly: GCA_038209595.1. GTDB lineage: Bacteria > Bacteroidota > Bacteroidia > Chitinophagales > Chitinophagaceae > Phnomibacter. The sequence goes on along the minus strand of JBBQXO010000071.1, from coordinate 11,992 downwards.
TCAATCATTTCTTATAGGTTTGCTGCTTAAAAAAAACCTGTTACTTATGTCTATTGATATCGAAATATTGGTTGCTGAGACCGAAGAATCTATGAGGAAGGCCATCGACCACCTCGAAACAGAGATTACTAAAATTCGGGCAGGCAAGGCTACCCCTCAAATGCTTGACGGCTTGATGGTAGATTATTATGGTAATCCTACACCCATCAATCAGGTTTCCAATATTAGTGCCATGGACTCCAGAACGTTGACTATTCAGCCTTGGGAAAAAAATATGTTATCCCCTATAGAGCGCTCTATTTTGCAGGCGAATATTGGCGTTACGCCGCAAAATGATGGTGTCATCATCCGGCTTTCGATGCCTCCAATGACGGAAGAGCGCAGAAAATCACTGGTAAAACAGGCCAATGCCGAGGGGGAAAATGGAAAAGTAACCATTCGTAATATCCGTCGCGATGCCATTGAAAAAATTAAAAAGCTTCAGAAGGACGGTTTAAGTGAAGATGAAGCCAAAGATGGCGAAACGCAAATTCAGGATCTTACCGACCGGTTTATAGCCTTGATTGAGAAACATCTTGTGTCCAAGGAAAAAGAAATAATGGCTATTTAGTCCGTTTGTTTTTGTAGCTTTTTCACATTGTTCCGGTTGGCTATGTATACCCCGCTTAAAATAATACAGAGCGCCGCTACCTGTAGCAGCGTAATTTTTTCTCCGTATATAAAGCCCCAACCAATGGCTACAAAAGGTATCCCGTAGGTTACAAGCGAGGCAAAAATGACTCCGGCAATTTTTACCAGCCGGTAAAATAGTACTGAAGCAAAGGCTGTGCCTACCGCTCCCAATATAAATCCGGCAACACTCGCTTTTAGGTAAGGGGCTTCCATTAAGGGAAGAGAAAAATATCCGGTAGCCATCAAAATGATTCCCGCAAATGGAAGCAATCCTGACAGTGCCAATGAGGCAATATCAAGGGGACCTACGCCAGAAAGTTTTTCTTTGACCATATTTACATTCCAGCCATAGCAAACGGTAGCCAATACTACCAATAGCGAATATCCATTTTCCGATTCACCGGCAGCAGATTTATGCATAAATAAAAGGATACAGCCTGCAAAGCCAATCAGAATACCCCAAAAGCTCGCTTTGCTGATGATTGATTTATAAAAAAGCCAGCCAATCCCAATGGTAAAAAGCGGCGTGACAGCATTCAGGGTGCCGGCAAGAGCACTATCAATTTTCGATTCAGCTACGCAAAATAAAAATGCCGGGAGAAAACTACCCAGCCATCCGGAAAGGATAACATTTCCACGTAAAGACTTCGGAATCTTTTTCCAGGCTTGAGCTACAAAAGGCAACAAAACCAATCCTGCAGAAAACACCCTCATGGCCGCCACCTGCCAGGCGCTTAGTAAAGATTGACCACCAGAATCAAACATGCCAATTTTCATCAAAACAAATGAACTTCCCCAAATAAGACAGAGTCCTGTAAACAGCAGCCACGAAAGGACTTCTGTGTTTTCAATATTTTTTTTGCTCATTATTTTTCCCTGTAATCCCTTTTTCTATTAACAAAAAATAAATACATTTAGCCGCAAATATGATAACTATGATTTGGATTAAGGAATTTAAAGATTTCGCCAGTAAGGGAAACCTCGTAGATGTGGCCGTTGCTTTTGTAATGGGAGCCGCTTTTGGGAAGGTAATATCCTCTTTTACCGATGGCATCGTAAGTCCATTTATTGGATTGATAACCGGGAATACTGATTTTACAGACAAGCAATATGTATTAAGAGCTGGGAAAACAATAACCGATAATGCCGGTGAAATAATAAAGGAAACCCCTGAACTCGCGGTAAAATATGGGCTTTTCGCAATGGCTGTAATTGACTTTTTAATAGTAGCGTTTGTTATGTTTTTTGTTGTAAAAGCAGTTAATAGGATGCGCAGAAAGAAGGAAGTAGAAGCTCCGCCTCCTGGCCCTTCGAGCACTGATAAATTATTGATGGAAATCAGGGATTCGCTGAAAAAATAGCCATCCCTTTTATCAGGTAAATAGCTCAGGTTTAAGAGATTTCATTTTTTGCTAAAAGTCGTCCAATGCCTTATATAAATGGCGTTGCCTTTAGAGGATCGTTTTTTGTCATTATTCCTTTCTTTAAAATCTCTAAAAAATAAGGAGCATTTACCCGGTAAATACCAAAATGTATTTCTTTTGCAAATCCGCAAGGGCTATTGCTTTGGTTTATGCCAGCATTTATTAATAGAAATCCTTTAGGGGTACTCCATTTTAATAAAGAATAAACCAGTTCGCTTACCGGAGTTTGATCAGTTTATCAAAATTATTTCAGTTTTCGGTTTAAATGTTGCTCTTTGCAAAGCAGGGAAACTGATTTTAAAATTTTAATATTATATGATGAAAAAAGGTATAGTTAGCTTTTTTGTATTTTTTGTTCCTATCTACCTGTTAGCGCAACCCGCAAAAAAAATGGTAGATGAGGCTTTGGTGAAAAAAGAAATGGCCGCTGATACCTCCAAAAAAGGAGCAGTAAAGGCCGGGGGTAATTTATCTTTAAACCTGAACCAGCAAAATAGTTCCAATTGGGTAGGTGCCAACGAAGAGTTTGCCCTGAATGTGGGTTTTTCCGCAGACTTGTACCTGAATGCTGATTGGGAGAAAAGTAACTGGAACAATACCTTGAAACTCAATTATGCATGGGTAAATAATCAAAGCCAGGGAGTTCGCAAAACGGCTGACTTTATAGATTTTTTCTCAAAATATAGCCGGGAACTAAAACCTGAGGGTACCTTTTCCGTAGCAGCTTTGTTTAATGTACGCACCCAATTTACAAGTGGATTCGATTATAGCATCGACCCGCGGAGAAGAACTTCAGGTTTTTTTGCTCCTGCTACCATACTATTGACACCTGGTTTGGACTGGCGCCCTAACAAAGTATTTTCATTATTCTTTTCTCCTTTTGCTGCAAGGTTTGTGGTGGTGTCAAACGACCCTTTGAGTTACTCTTACCCTAATGGGATAAGACCTGATGGCAGTAAGGAAAACCCCATTTATGAACTGTACGGCGTTGACTCGGGAAAAACCGTAGACGCCCAATTTGGTGCCATTGCGTCGGCAAATTACAAGAAGGAGGTATTTAAAAACGTTACTTACACTTCCCGGCTCGATCTGTATTCTAATTATTTAGCCCAACCTGAGAACATCGATATTTTTTGGACCAACAATATTGTCTTTAAGGTAAATAAATGGTTGGGGATCAATTATCAGTTCAATATAGCATACGATAACGATTTTACCCCCGAAGGTAAAACCGGACCAAGGACACAGTTCTTGGGAATCCTTGGAATTGGCTTTTCTGGTAAGTTTTAAACCTTCTATCCACAACATTTCGGTGGCCGACTTTCTGTTGATGCAGAACCCCCTTTTGGGGTGTACTTTTACCAAACTGGCAAAGGACTTGCCATTTAACAGGAATCAGCATCATTATGACCACTGCCACTTATCAGATTAAGTTACCACAGTTCGAAGGACCCTTCGACCTTCTTTTGTTTTTTATTGAGCGGGACGAACTCGATATTTACAATATTCCCATCTTTAAAATTACCAAAGAATTTTTGGCTTATATCCACGACCAGGAAAAACTTAATATTGAACTAAGCAGCGAATTCATACTTTTTATCAGCACCCTGATGCGGATCAAGGCTAAAACGCTTTTGCCAAGAAAAGAACTGGACCTCACCGGAAATGAAATTGATCCCCGGCAGGAGCTGGTGGACAAAATATTGGAATATAAGAGATTTAAGGAAGCCTCTGAAAAATTAGCTACTCTGGAGGAAATCAGGATGCAAATGGTACAGCGGGGAAATCTGCACAAAGAACTAGCTGGCATTGGGGAAGAAGCAGGAGAGGGTACCGAAATACAGAGTATTACTCTTTTCAAACTGATGAAGACTTTTGAAAAGGTGATCCGTAAAATGGAAGACCGTAACCATAAGCCTCAACACGTGGTATTTAAGTACAATTATACCATGGAAGAAAGCAAGGCTTATATGCTGGATACTGTAAAGCGGGAAGGGTCCATGAGTTTTCAGAAAATATTTGATCCTTGCCATGACAAAATACAGGCAATCTTCCTGTTTTTGAGCATGTTAGAATTGGTTCAGATGCAATATTTTACCCTGATGGTGGGAGAAGGCAGAAATAATCTGATCTTGGAATGGAATAAAGACGCGCCGGACGAAGACCTTGTAGGTGTTTGGATGCCTTCCGATCCAAGCCTCAATTAGCATTTTGGCCTATTTAATGTATTGTAAAAGCCTTGTACGATAAGATAATGTCTTTTCGTACAAGGCTTTTTAGCAGTAAAGCTTGACCTTATGAAGATGTTTTTACACGATCCGTTTACCTTGTGTAAATAAGTACAGACATCAATGAAGCCCATAACAAAAAGGCAACTACGTTCTGTGTTGTAAAAAATCTCCTTTGAGAATAATTTTTCATTTTTCTAGTTTTAAATCTATTTAGGTGGTTAACATTCAGATAAATCTGATATAAGGACTGCAAAAATTGCCCTTTATATTGACAAATGCAAATAAAATAAAAAAATTCTTTTAAAATTCATTAAAAATCATAAAAACTGCAGAACAAAAATACTTAATAAAATTTATTAGTATATATAAATATTTTAATATGATTCTCCTGAAGTTAGTTTCCTGGTTTTTTCTTTTTCAGAAGCATCATTTATTCCATGATAAATGGGTAAAAGGACTAAGTTAATTTTTCGCTTTTCAAGCAAAGGAGGGTTTGTAAAAAAAATAGCTACAGAAGTAGCTATTTTTCACAGTTTGTTTTGGTTCCGACAAATATAAAGACCATCATACTTTAGTTTTTGCTGCCTGAAATAAATATTTTTTATTTTCAAAAAAAATTGAAAAATCTAAAGCAGTTGATTATTTTTGACATATGTTAGGTTTTCTTGCTATTGTAAGGAATGAATGGGATATGAAAGATTAATATTTATCTTTAAACAAAAAAAATGAACCTGGACGAGGCCAAAAAAGAATTTATTGCTGCTTGGGGAAGCTTTGGGAGTAAATGGGGTATCAACAGGACTATGGCTCAAATTCATGCCTTGCTGATGGTGAGTCATGCTCCCTTGAATGCCGATGAGGTAATGGAAATATTGAATATCAGCCGTGGCAATACCAATATGAATATACGGGAGTTGATCAATTGGCAGTTGGTAGATCGGGTGATTATATCCGGAGAGCGAAAGGAATTCTTTACTGCTGAAAAGGATATCTGGAAGGTGGCTAAAACCATTATGAGGGAAAGGAAAAGACGCGAACTCGAGCCATTAATTGAATTCCTGAAGGATCTGAAAGTGAATGAAGACATGAATAATGAGGAGGTGAAAACCTTCAATGAAACCATAAAAGGAATAAAGGAACTGAGTGAACAGGCTGGAAAAACCATTGATACCATCATCAAATCTGATGAGCATTGGTTTTGGAATGCCTTTTTAAAAATAATGAGATAAGCAATTAAGCATCACGAAATTCCCATTTATAGGTGTATACCTAGCTTGTAAGATGATAAATGAATTCAATCACTGCAAAGGTGGGATAGGTGCGACAATTTAAAAAAAAGCAGCCAACAGGCAGCTATCTAAAAATGAGTAAATGAAAAAAACCTTGGTAATCGGGGCCTCCGAAAATCCCTCTCGTTATAGTTTTCTCGCCATCAACAGGTTGCAAGCTGCGGGACATGAGGTGGAGGCCATTGGTAAAAAGCAAGGAAAAGTGGCGGGTGTACCCATACAGCTTCCTTTTCCTAAGTTTGAAAATATTGATACAGTTACGCTCTATATAAATCCGCAGCATCAGCAGGATTATGTTGATTACCTGTTGAACCTGAACCCTAAACGGGTGATTTTTAACCCGGGAACTGAAAATGAGGAACTATACGATCAGCTTAAATCCAAAGGGATCGAGGTAAAAGAAGCCTGCACCCTTGTGATGCTCAGCACGGGGCAGTTTTAACGACAAAGGCAGTTTCCCCATTTGTTCATAAACATTTAACCTATCGTATTCCGTTCGGCATTATCTTAACTCATAACTTCGAAAAACACCATTATTATGCGTTGGAGAAAGTTCAATGGAGAATCTATACAGCTTCCCATTAAAAGTGCTGTAGAAGATGCCATCAAAAAGGAAATTGCCGAAGGGCGTAAGTTGAAGGTTTGCATAGGAACCGATAGTCAGGTAAAAGGAAAAGAAACCGAGTTTGCTACGGTTATTGTTTTCCTGCGGGAAAGAGCGGGTGGTTTTATGTTCATTCATAACGATAAAACCACTTACAAATACAGCATCAAAGAGCGGATGCTTGTAGAAGTGGCGAAAAGTATTGAGGTGGCATATGAGTTGTGCGACCTTTTTACTATTTATGATGTTGATATGGAGGTACATGCAGACATTAACACCAATCCGCATTTCAAAAGCAATGAGGCCTTACGAGAAGCAATGGGTTATATCCTTGGTATGGGATTTGCCTTTAAGGCTAAGCCCGAAGCCTTTGCCAGCAGTAGTTGCGCTAATAAAGTAGTCAACTAAAACCAGCCTTATTTATCCCGCTTCTCCTTGTTTTGGATGATTTCCGGTACAGGGCTATCTTTCTATTCCCTTTAGCTCCAACAAAATAGCAGATAAATAGTCCAGCAATTCCTGCCGCCCTGTTTTCTTTTCGGCACTTGTAAGAAAATGCGTGGGCAATTCTTCCCAATTTTCGGACAGCGCTTTCAAGAAAAGATCCACATGTCGATTAACGGCCCCCGGTTTTTCCTTGTCGGTTTTAGTAAAGGCAATTACAAAAGGAATGCCCCACTCACCTAGTTGGTTGATAAATTCAAGGTCAATTTTTTGTGGGGTATGTCTGCTGTCAATCAACACAAGCAACAAAGCGAGGTTTTCACGTTTGCGGATGTAATTTTCAATCATCTGCTCCCAACGCCGCCGGTCTTTTATGCTGACCTTAGCATATCCGTAGCCGGGTAAATCCACGAGGTACCATTCCTCGTTGTTTTTGGCCGTTTCCTTTGGCCGGCTTTTTATGCCAAAATGGTTGATTAATTGTGTTTTACCCGGAGCAGCAGAGGTTTTGGCAAGTTTGGGTTGGTTGCAAAGCATATTGATGAGCGAGCTTTTGCCGACATTACTGCGGCCAATAAAGGCAAATTCAGGCCGGTCTGCCTCAGGACAGGTGGCAACCTCGGGATTGCTTACCAAATATTCAGCGCGTACAATATGCATGTGGCAAATATAACCTACTGTTGCTTTCTTTGCAGGTATTATGCGTTTGGTAATTCAAAGAGTGAGCGAAGCCTCGGTAAAAGTGGATGGGGAAATGGTGGGTTGCATTGATGGCGGGTTGCTTGTGCTTGTAGGTATTGAACCGGCAGATATCTTGGAAGACATGCAATGGCTTTGTAAAAAACTGGTACAATTGAGGATATTTAATGATGCCGCCGGTGTCCCTGATTTATCCTTGATGGATACCGGAGGAGATATTTTACTGATCAGCCAGTTTACGCTTTTTGCCTCTACAAAAAAGGGCAATCGTCCCGGATACAGCCGGGCAGCAGGCCCCGATGTAGCCAAACCGCTTTATGAAAAAATGATTGTTCAACTTGGGATAGAACTTGGCCGACCCGTGGAAAAGGGCATCTTTGGGGCCGATATGAAAGTATCGCTTGTAAATGACGGCCCCATCACCATTCTTATGGATAGCAAACAAAAAGATTTTTAGCAAAAGAATGAGTCAGTGAATTACCATGCTCAAAAAAGAAATTTTTATTTGCTCACAGGGGCGGGATAATATGCTACCCATTAATAAAGTAGAAAAATCGAAGTTTTGTGAAGGATATGATTAGGATATACCTTCCATTACCGGAGCTATCTTATTGAATGAAAAGAAATCACAATAGAAATAGTGAATAACAATAAAGAGAATGTAGGGTAGAAGTTCAGGAATCATGCAAATAATAAATAATCCTGCATAAGGCAGGAGCAACTAAACAACAAATATGACAATAGAACAGGCACAGCAAGAGGTAGACCAATGGATAAAAACGGTTGGCGTCCGGTATTTTAATGAACTGACCAACCTTGGTATTTTAATGGAAGAAGTAGGAGAGTTAAGCCGTTTGATGGTACGTCAATACGGAGAACAATCTTTTAAAGAAAGTGATAAGGGAAAAGAACTTTCCGATGAAATGGCAGATGTACTCTGGGTTTTAATCTGTTTGGCAAACCAAACGGGGGTAGACTTGACGCAAGCACTGGAAAAGAATTTTGAAAAGAAAAATATACGCGATGTCAACAGGCATAAAAACAATGACAAACTTAAATTTTAATTTAAAGTTAATACTTGTCCCTTAACAGATGGCTAACGTTAAGCTCAATAATTTAGCTTCATAAAACAAAATTATAATATGACTAAAAAGCTACTGGTTTTTACCTTTTGTATCCTTACAGGAGGAATAATTTTTGCCCAAACAACTATTAATCCGGTAAAAAAAGGAAACAAACAAACAGGTATTCAAGTGATGCTGGCGCCCACCGATTTGTTTTGGAGCGAAACAGCCTTGAGTATTAATGAAAACCAAACAAGGTATGGGCTCAACATTGCACCCTCTGTTCAATGGTTTGTAGAAGATGGATGGAGCTTTGGCCTGCAATCAAATATTGGTTTTTACAGGGAAAAGGACAAAAACAACGTCAATTGGGGTTATAATGAAAAAATATTTGATTTGGGAATAACTCCTTTTAGCCGCTATTATTTTAATGTGGGAAGAAATAACCGGTTTAAGCCCTTTGTTTTTGCCGGGTTGCCCATTATTTATTCAGATGTACAAAGAACTTACAACAATCAGCAAACTACAGATTACGATGAACAATCCGTTGAGTTGAACGGAACCTTTGGTGGAGGGGTAGCCTATTTTGGTAAAGCGGGCAGTATTGAGATGAATATAAGCAATATGGGCTTTTTTATAGGGGTTAGCAAATTTTCAGGTCGAAAAGTGAAGTAAACGGACATCCTGAAAAGTAAAGGGCGACTTTAAAAACTACTCACACAAGTCTTGCAAATTTTAAAGCAAGGGAATAAGCTAGAAATGCATCAAGTCTCTATTGTAAATGAGGATATTATGAAATAAGTGTAACGTATTATCAGGGGTTTTAGAAATGTCTTCAATATTATAAGGGGTGGTCTTTAAAATGGCTGCCCCTTATCTTTGCAACCCAATTGAAAAATTCAATCTTTTTATGTCTTACGATAATAATACATTTCAGAATCTTATCAGCCACTGTAAAGAGTATGGTTACATATTTCAGAGTAGTGAAATATACGATGGCCTCGCTGCCGTATACGATTATGGCCAAAATGGTGCCCAACTCAAGAAAAACATACGGGATGCCTGGTGGAAGACTATGACCCAAATGCAGGATAATATTGTAGGGATTGATGCTGCTATTTTTATGCATCCCACTACCTGGAAAGCTAGCGGTCACGTTGATAATTTCAGCGATCCGATGATTGACAACAAGGATAGCCAAAAACGCTATCGGGTAGATCACCTGATTGAAGGTTATGCCGAAACGCTGGAAAAGGTGCAGGCAGATGCTTTGGTGGAAACAATGGAGCAGATGCTGGCCAATGATGACCTCGTTGGCACCAAACAGTTGATTACGGACAATAACATCAAATGTAGCATCAGTGGAACCTGCAACTGGACCGATGTAAGGCAGTTTAACCTGATGTTCAGCACCGAACTAGGTAGCCTTGCCGATGAAGCAAGTACCATTTACCTGCGACCCGAAACGGCACAAGGTATTTTTGTAAACTTTTTAAATGTGCAGAAAACCGGACGGATGAAAATTCCTTTTGGCATCGCACAAACCGGTAAAGCCTTTAGAAACGAAATTGTAGCTCGTCAGTTTATTTTCCGGATGCGGGAATTTGAACAAATGGAAATGCAATATTTCATTCGTCCCGGATCTCAAATGGAATGGTACGAGCATTGGAAAGCAGAACGCATGCGCTGGCATCAGGAAGTGATGGGTTTTCCGGCAGCAAGACTGCAATTCCACAAACATATAAAATTGGCGCATTATGCTGATGCGGCCGTGGATGTGGAATTTGAATTTCCATTTGGTTGGAAAGAACTAGAAGGTGTGCATAGCCGTACTGATTTTGACCTGAAGCAACATCAGGAATTCAGCAAAAAGAAACAACAGTATTTCGATACCGAGATCAATCAAAATTACATCCCCTATGTGGTGGAAACCTCTGTAGGACTAGATCGGTTGGTATTGGCCACACTTAGCAATGCCTATGCCGAAGAAAAGTGGAACCGCGAAGATGGCACACCGGACAGCAGGGTAGTATTGAAAATACCTGCCAATCTTGCTCCCACCAAGCTGGCGGTATTACCACTTACCAAAAAGGATGGCCTGCCAGATATTGCCCGGGATATAATCAAAAATTGTCGTGGAGCATTTCCTTGCTTTTACGAAGAAAAGGACAGCATTGGAAAGCGTTACCGCCGTATGGATGCTATTGGAACACCATTTTGTGTAACAGTAGATCATCAATCAAAAGAAGATGGTACAGTTACCATCCGGTACCGCGATACCATGGCGCAGAAGCGGATCCACATGGATGACGTAAAAGCGAAAGTGCTGGAAGCCATAAAGGTGCAACAGCAATTTCTCCGGGGAAGTATTTAGGAGTTCTTATTTACCAAACGGCATTTTCAACATAATTTAATTCATTCATATTATTTCAAGCCGCTTCATTTGGTAGTTGCTATTTATCAAAAAAACATTGAGCAATACAACGGGCAACTGCAAAAATGCCGCCGGTACAATACCACTATTGGTTGGGCAAGATTGTTCGCTATCGTGGGGGCCATAGCCCTTGTCATTTGGCAATGGCCGGACTTTGATATGTTTTCCGCTGTTGGTATCTTTTTGTGTGTGGCAGTCTTTTTAAGGCTGGTGGCCATAGCGGTGGATACCAATAGCAAAATCAGGCATCTTAAATTGCTGATAGCCCTCAACGAAGAGGAATTGCAAATAGCAGCCGGTCGGTACCATTCCCGTTATGATGGAGGCGGTTTTGCTCCTGCTGTGCATGAATATGCTCCCGATCTCGATTTGTTAGGAAGGGCTTCCTTGTACCAGTATTCCCAACGTGTGGAAAGTGAACCCGGCAAAAGAAGCTTGGCACAGTGGTTGCTTGGCCGTGCGGGTAATCAGGAGATTTTGGCCCGACAAATGGCTGCCAGGGCATTGGCCAATAAGCTGGAGTGGCGGCAGGATTTTCAGGCTACGGGTCGCGGCAAGGCATTTACTGCTACCACTGAAGAGCAATTGCGCTCCTGGCAATCCTTTCCGATGGGCAGTTTTGAAAAGCCTTTCTGGAAAATCCTTCGTTGGGCAGGGCCGGTGGTATCCTTGTCCTTTTTGGGGGCTTATATTGGCGGACTCATACCTCTTTCCGTTTTTAATTTGTACCTGTTGGTATTTTTTGCAGCCACTGCGTACATCAGCAAACTAGCCACCCCCGCCTACAATCAATTAGGCAAAATGGCCCCCGAAATCAATACATTTAGCCGGCTGCTTGCTTGTATTGAAAATATGCCGGCGAACGATTCTAAATGGCTTCAACAGCGCTTACAAGATTTGCAAAAGGGCAATGAAGTTGCTGTTTCCCGGCAGGTGCTGGAACTGAATGGTATTTTAAAAAGAATGGATTACCGGCTCAACCCGGTTGTCTTTATTCCATTTAATATTTTATTTTTTTGGGATCTGCAGCAAATGATCCAACTAACCCGCTGGCAAAAAAAGCATAGCCACAAACTTGGTGGGTGGATGCAGACCCTTGGCGAAATGGAAGCTATTTCAAGTATTGCCGCG
>JBBQXO010000070.1:0-22654 GCA_038209595.1 Chitinophagales bacterium | reverse complement strand
AAATCCAAAAAGTTGAAAGGGGAAAGACAAAATCATTTTATGTGAATTTTCCGGCAGCCGTTGCGGAGGCTTGTGAATTATTAAAGGGTGAAGAAATGGAATGGCTTATAGAAGACAGAAATAGTTTTGTATTAAAAAGGGCAATAGAAGCAAAAACTAACCTTCCCGAAAAGAAAAAATAAGTTTTGACCAAATGGAATTTGATAGTTAAAACCTTAAGTCGACGCCTATGCATTGCGGGGCGACCTTTGTGGTCGCCCCACAAGAAATTGCCACTCCGGGTGGCAATTCCGCACATGATGAAAATACCGCACCACATGACCATACCGCCCGGAATAGCAATCCAATTTTAGCCGAAATGGGGCGGCCACAAGAGCAGGCCCCCACAAAATAAACCGTTGGTAATATTGTTGGTGCATTTCAATCAATTGTAACGGTGGAATACATCCGCGGGATTAAAAATTTGGATTGGCCGCTATTCAATGGAAAATTATGGCAACGCAATTATTATGAACACATTATACGCAACGAACAATCCTTTCATACCATTTCGAATTACATTTTAAATAATCCGAAAAATTGGAAGGGTGATACATTTTATAAAAAATGACCTGGGAATATTCAAAAGATAATTTAATCGAACAAACCACCATAGATTCCTTCTTTCACCGGCTTGGCTGACTACCCTGTTGGTCTATAAAAAAGAACCCTTTGGCGTGGATGGCACCCTCGTCAGGAGTAGCCGGAAGGCAGTGGCATTAAAGAAAACTTCCTTTCAACATTTACATTCTTCAACCCGGGCTTAACAACAAAGGCGTATGAATAAGCATCGGGAAATTTTCCGGAGAAAGCACAATCAAACTGGCGGTGGAACTGCATTTTGAAAAGTACCAGTTACCGTAACTTTTTAAACCGATGGTAGAGTAATTTTACAAGCAGGTGAAGCACCTTCAATAGCCGACAAAATTTATGCAAACGCAAGCCTTCGGTTCAACTAAAAGTTCAGAGTTGACACAAGTTATTTGTGAAAGTTTAGAGCATTTTTCCTGATATGCAAAACCTTTAGAAGGAGACAATGTTTGGACAAAGCCTTTTCAGATACCCAACTTATTCATTTGGCCTGCCACCGTTTTTGATACTACCTGGATAGAAATATTCTTTTGTACCAAGCCTCGGAGAGACAAAAAATTTTATCGAAGGATCCCCAAAAATGCGATTTTTATTGGCATGCCTGTATTATAAAGTAAGGAAAACTATAATATTGATACCTGAAAGTGCCAGTGAGTTTTTTAGTGACAAATACCCCTGCAATATATTGCCAAACACACTAAAGGGGAAAGTCTTCACGCAAATATTGAATTGATAAAACTTAATGAAATGTTAGGATCGGAAGTAGCGGTGGCTATTGGAAGATTTGATAAAATATATTTTTCAATTTCTTAAAAATTATTGACTGAAAGGAATATCGAAACTCCCATTGATTATAACAAAATAATTGGTATAGAGTACATATACCTTGATGTTTGTAAAGGTTCCTACGCACCTGCTATCGACCCTTGTAAATGTAACGGAACCCTGCGGTATAGTTGGTAGTTTATTGTAATATGTACCATCTTCCTGATAAGAAAAACCCATGGTATATTCGCCAATAAAATAGGTTCCAACGGTTGGTTTCTCATCACCTTGATTGCCGTTAAATTCTAAGCTGAATCTACTTGTTGAATCACCTTTAACTGACCACCATAAACCCATGCCTTTCATTTTATAAGTTGGGTTTTGATAGTTTATCTGAAGCCCCCTATTATTGGTAACACGAAAATAGCCCGAAGATCCAGTTTCGGGTAAAAAGATAAATCCGGACTTTGATATTGAACCGGTTGGTGTTTTTACGGTAACAGTACCTGATACACCTTGTACAGGAACAATGGCTTCAATGGTATTTTTATCGATTATTTTGAAGGAAGCAGCAGGAATTCCTCCGAAACTTACAGCGGTTGTATTGGTAAAATTGGTTCCAGTGATGGTTACTGTTGTACCGGGTGCAGCAGAAGTGGGTGAAAACGATGTAATAGTTGGAGGGGCTGCAATAAATGTAAAACCATTTGAGGAAGCTGTTCCGTTCGGCGAAGTAATTGAAATACTTCCTGATGCTCCGCTGCCCACCACCGCAATAATAAGGCTATCATTCACCACCGTAAACGAAGCCGCCGGAACGTTGCCAAAATGTAAGGAGGTGGCACCTAAAAATGAACGTCCATTTATGTTAACAGAGGCTCCCTGCTGACCACTTGCAGGTTGAAAATTAAGGATGGAAGGAGGAATGGGACAAAAAAAGCTAAAGCTTTTTCTTATATAAACAGCCTCCGGGCCATAATACGGAACTACCGGGTCCGTTCCAAGCCTGCTATTGTAATGAAATTCATTGTCATCTATAAAAGTAATACTACCATAGCGGTTGTAATAATTTAAAATCATTCCTCCGGCTGCATCGCCTGGCTTTAATGCCCTTGCTTCTCCATCTAAACAACCGCACCAATCCACCGGCCCTATTTGTACAGAACCTGTAACACAATTTGAGGGATTCGTCAGGTCAGTATATGATGCTGTTGCGTTTAAAGCCTGGGCAAATCCCGGTGTTATTGGTATCGAAAACGATTTATATGGCGTCACAAGCTGTGGTGCGTAATAAATAAAATCTGGCACCGCCGGCACCCGCATTTTTACGCTGTGCCCGTACCGGTCGTTTTTACAAATCCAATCGCCGCTAAAATCATAAAACACAGTGCTTTCATTCCAGGTACCTGTATAGTTCAGGTGATTTACCCGCCAGTTTTCATAACCCGTACCTACTGAGGTCAGTTGCTTGCCAGCAGTGATCACATTACCGCGTTTAGACTCCACATTAATGTCTTCCCTCTCGATGGTGGTAGTCAGTTCATAAAAGCCTGACCAGGAAACCCCATCATATAATTTTACCGCGGTTAAATAAAATACATCGCCCCGGATGATAGTAGAAGTTAAACCGGGTCGGGTAAAATATTGCGGTACGGTTCTGTTATCCAGTAGAACATAATAAACAAGTGGCAGACCCTTGGGGGGTGTTAAAAAAGCATTGGTTGTTATGCCTTCTGCGTTTTGTTGTGCCGCCTGAACCTCTATAATCTTACTGTCACTCATGTTGAATGAAAAGACGATAGCCTCACCAAGCAACAAACTGTCATTCACTGCTACCCTTGCGGTATAACCCGCTTCTTTTAATTTAATTATTTGTCCCGTATTGAAAGATTGTTCCCCCGCACTATTCTTTAAAAGAATTTTTGCAACAACAACAACCGGGATTCCTTTTCTATTGAGAATGGTTACAGGTAATTTTTCACCTTCATCCCCATTCATAATATAAAATGGCTTGCTGAATACAGCAAACAAGGGCGTATTCAGGGAGGGTAATCCGGTTGCTTTTACCGTTAGATAAAGCATAGTAGCAATCCCCTTTGAGTCAGTTGCGGTAATCAAAGTTTCTCCTTCATTCAACGCGGTTATTGTTCCATTAGAAGCAACGCTGGCAACAACAGTATTGGCAGATTTGAAGCTAATACCCGAAGGCACTGAATCAGCAATAGCTTTTGATGATTTTTTTATTACATATCTAAATTTTTCACCAGGTATTAATACAAGTCCTGGTGTATTACCATACAATAAATAGCTGACCGGATCTAATCCGGCCTTAGAAATCTTAATGCTATTGGAGGTACCCGTTGCGTCTAATTTTTTTCCTGCATTCACGGATAACACGGAGCTTGAATCCAGAAACAGGCTTTTTACCTTTACATTCGAATTCACCACCACATTTGCCTTTTCAGGAATTCTTACATCTGTAGTACTGTCTGGCAATATTAAGCAAGACCAGTTTTGTGGATTTTCCCAGCTACCATTTATCAGGCCGTTCCAATTATTTGTAATATTAAGTCTTGTTGAACCGGTCGGCTTTCCCTCAATCACGCAACGGTATTCATAGCCATTCCATTCTCCCGGTATGGCTTGCAAAGCAAGTGATGCACTGGTCGTTCCGGAATAGTTTATGGTATTCATCAGGTTTTCGAAACCATCCCCTTTATTCACCTGCCATTGATAATTGGTTCCTGTATAGGCGGCGTAAACGGTTGCAGAACCTTTGGAGCAAATATTCAGGGCGTACTCAAAACCTGCGAGCGATGACTTGCCTCTGGTTGAACTTATTTCAACAGCTCCGCTTCGTGCAGGACCGACAACCGCCGTAATTTTTGTAGAGGAATTAATAATAAAACTGGTTGCCGCAATGCCCCCAAACTTAACTGAATTGGTACCTGTAAAATTGGTGCCTTTAATGGTAATAGTGGTTCCCGACCCCGCACTAACTGGTGCAAACGATGCTATTGCCGGGCCTGTCTGGTAATTAAAGCCGCTTTTGGAAGCAGGACCTGAAGGAGCATCTACCATCAAAGCGCCAGATGCCCCGCTACCAACAATTGCGGTAATGGTAGTGGCACTTACTACCGTGAAGCTTGCTGCCTGTCTGCCGCCAATAGTTACGTCTGATGCTCCGGAAAAATTAGTTCCTTTGATAGTAAGCGTCGCCCCGGTTGCAGCACTTGAGGGAGAAAAGGAGGTGATAGTGGTTCCGGTAAAAACAAAGCCTGCTGCAGTGGCTACTCCCCCGGGTGTTGAAATACTTACATTTCCCGACGCACCAAGGGCAACCACTGCTTTAGCCGTATTGGCATTTTGAACCGCAAACCAGCTTGCAGGGCTATTGCCAAAACTCACTGCTGTTGCACCGGTCAAATTAGATCCACTGATTAAAATGGTATCCCCGGATTTGCCGGTAACAGGTAAAAAGGTGCTGATTGATGGCGGAAGCACGTAACTAAACCCACTTTTGGTTGCAGTGCCTCCGGGTGTGGTAACGCTTACATTACCCGATGCTCCGGAACCTACTACTGCGGTGATGGTGGTATTGTTTACAGCAGAAAATGAAGTGGCAGCCATGCCGCCAAAACTTACTGCGGTTGCCCCCGTAAATTGTGTCCCTGTAATGGTAACGGTATTTCCTGAAGTGGCACCTGAAGGCGTAAAACTCGAAATGGTCGGCTTGGAAATATAAACAAATCCTGATATAGATACATTCCCAAGTGGCGTATTGACCACTATATTGCCACTGCCGCCGTTACCAACCACTGCCGTAATAGAGGATGGATTAACCAAAGAAAAAGAGGACGAAGGTATGCCTCCAAAACTTACGGATGTAGCTCCCGATAAATTGTTTCCATTTATAGTTACTGTTGCTCCGGTTGGTGCTGAAGCGGGTGTAAATACCGAAATTCCGGTATATTGAAATCCGCTCCTGCTAGCTATACCACCGGATGCCGTAACTGTAATACTGCCGCCTTGTCCGTTGCCAACCACCGCGCTAATCTGGGTAGGGGAAATGAATATAAAAGACGCTGCATTTATCCCTCCAAAACTAACGCTAGTCGTGCCATTGAAATTGGTACCGTTAATTGTTATGACGGAACCTGCAATAGCATTGGCTGGTGTAAAACTAGTTATTGTGGGAGGGGGAATAAACGTGTAACCGCCCCGAGTAGCAGTGCCAGCAGAAGTTTGTACAGTTACATTATTATTAACAGGGATAGTAGTGGCTACCACTGCGGTAATGGTTGTATTATTTACCACCGTAAACGAAGCAGCCTCCACCCCTCCAAAACGCACAAACGTTGCCCCACTTAAAAAATTGCCGGTAATAGTAACCACCTGTCCGGCACCTGCGCTGGTTGGTGTAAAAGAATTAATAACAGGTGGAGGTATATAGTTAAATCCTGCAATACTGGCAATCCCTCCATTGGTTGTAACTGCAATGACTCCAGACGCACCACTTGCAACCCTGGCTGTTATTTGGGTATTTGAATTGGCTGCAAATTGCAAAGCAGGAACGCCCCCAAAACTTACTGCCGACACCGTGGACAAATTGGTGCCAAAAATGGAAATGCTATTTCCTGTTGCCGCTGCGGTTGGTGTGATCGAAGTTAAAGTTGGTGCCTGTATGTAGATAAACCCCGGAACCGATGCTGTTCCTCCGGGTGTATTTACTACGATATCTCCGGAGGCTCCTGTGCCAACTGTTGCACTAATACTTGTAGCGGAATTTACCACAAAGGAGGTTGCTACCCCACCAAATGTAACACTGCTTACATTTACAAAATTGGTGCCTGTAAGGGTAACAATAGTCCCGTTGCCTCCTTGCCCAAGGCTTATATTTATAATGGTAGGCGCTGGTAAAAATGTAAAATCCATTTTGCTTCCTTCTCCAAAAGGCGTTGTAACGCTTACGGCACCCGATAAAGCTAAAGGACCTGGTATTGCAGAAATGGTGGTTGCGTTTAGTACGCCTCTCGATTGTGCGTTGATGCCTCCAAACTTTACGACTGTTGCCCCGGTAAAGTTGGTGCCAGTAATGGTAACCGTCGTAGTTGCACCGGCACTGGCAGGGGTAAATGAGGTTACTACCGGAGCTGCATTATAGGTAAATCCCGGCAAAGAGACCGTTCCATTGGACGTGGTTACTTCCACATTGCCACTCGCTCCATTACCCACCACCGCGGAGATATATCCTGAATTCACTACGGTAAAAGAGGAGACTGACACCCCGCCAAACTTCACACTAATTACGCCAGTAAAATTAATACCGTTTATGCCTACCGTTTTACCCGCACCTGAGGATGCCGGCGAGAAATAAGTAATTAATGGCCCGGTATAAAAAAAGTCATTTATTGTAGCTATGCCATTTGGTGTGCCTACAATAATCTGTCCGCCTTTACCCTCTCCTACCACAGCCGCAATTTGGGTGGGAGAAACAACATTGAAACTAGCTGCGGCAGCACCGCCAAAGGTTACGGAGGAAGCATTGGTAAAATTAGAGCCGGTAATGGTTACGGTTGTTCCTTTTTTTGCGGAGGTTGGCGTAAAGGAGGTGATGATTGGTCCGGTAAAAACAAAACCTGATCTAAACGTAAAACCAGCAGGGGTAAAAACACCAACATCGCCGGAGTTACCTACTCCTGCAACTGCTCTTATTGAATTGTCCGAGTCCACATAAAAGGACTGGGCTGGTTTGCCACCAAAAGATACATAGTAAGTTCCGGTAAAGTTCGACCCCGTTATGGTGACCGTTTGTCCGGCATTGGCAGTTGTTGGGGAGAAGGAAGCAATTACAGGCAACTGAGCAAAAAGGCTGGAAAGCCAAAAAAAACTGATGAAACTGGCAATGATACATTTACTTCGAATAACTATTATTCTATTTGCAGCCTCTGCTAATTTGTACCGTAAAGTTTGTTTACTCATTTAATATATTATACTGATTTAATATCCTGGCACAATAAAATACGGTCGGGTCGGACATCGTTTCCCACCCTTACATTCTCACCAAACATTACCTGAAAGGCTGCAATAATATAACCCGCCTCTACTTATGCAGAAAATTATATTATATATTATTGCAATATAGTGGTAAGCCCCGGATAATTCAACAATCTGTTTACAATGTAGGTGAAGAAATACAAGTATTTATTTCTCAGCCATAAAACAGCAGCCTTCTTATACAAATCTCTATATATTTTAACAAGCATTCCGGCGTTTGGCCTATTTCTTTTCTATGATGATTATAACTCTTTTCTCATAAAAAAAAACCTGCTGGTTTTGTCCTGAATATGCTTAAAACTCATCATTTTTTTAGCGCCTCGTCTTTAAAAGAAAAAAAGGGAACGATTAAACCAACAAAATATTTTTATTAGTCGGGGTAAATAGCTACCATTCCGCCATGTTTTACCACAAAATTGCTGGTAAAAGGGGGCAGCACCTGCCAGAATGCCGCCTGATCAATGTAAATAAATATTATTTGGACAAACTATTTACCGGATTGCAGGGGGGCAAGTATGCTACAGTTTATCCTCAAGCTTTTGTTGCGCAGGGTATCGTTGCTTGCGGTGCCGGTTTCCTTGGCCGGGTCGAGGTAGTGCTCCCCAAATTGGGTGTTGGCTTGGCTGAGTGCAGTTTTCCATTTGGCAAGCTCAAGCGCCGTAATGGCATTACCAAGGGCCGGTTTGTGGTAAGAGTCGGAGATAAAAGGCGTACCATAGCGGTCTGACGATGATCCTTTTCGATGGATGGATTGGAGCCAAAAGAGGCGAGGTGGGTGGGAGGTGGGGCTGCCTGCTTGGGTGGGTTATAGGAGGGATTTGGGTCAGGTAGGGTTTATGGGGATTTCAAGCTTTATTACTTCAGACTAATAATGATACAAATGTTTAGTTTAGGTACAAATGCTGGTTGGAGTACTTCCTGGTCGGAACAGATGACCTAAAGAGAACTGCTGATGAAGTTATTATTTTCCACTAGCCTATTGACCACCTATTGAAGCCGCAGTAGCTTATGTAAACAAACTATTTCCCTGATCGGTAATATCTCTTTTTGCATCCTCTTGTAAATACATGGTTTTACAACCCGGGCATAGAAGGATGTATTCGTAGTAATAGGTCTGCCCCGGTTTTGGCAATTTCTTTTTTGTTGATTTTTTTACGACGCTTATTCCACATTTTCTGCAAGGATCGCCTTCCATACTTACTTTAATATTCTTGAAACTGTTTTTAATATACTCCCCCTCCTCTTTTTCATCAATTTGTAATTGTTTTGGTTGGTAACCAGTGTCAATTAACAAATTGTCATCATTTAGGGCTAGGAGAGCAAGCTCATCGCATCTCTCATTTTCAGGATGTCCTGCATGACCTTTAATCCAATTAAATGTGACTTTTTCTTGTACAGATATAAGGTTCAAAAGCCTTTCCCATAGGTCATAATTAACAGCTTTATCTGTTCTGGTACGATACCAGTTTTTTGACCTCCACCTGATTGCCCATCCCTTTTCTATACCATCTATTACATAACGAGAATCGGTAAAAACATTTACTATTGACTTTGTTTTAAGCCTTTCAAGTCCATAAATAACTCCCATTAGCTCCATTCGGTTGTTTGTTGTCCATTCATAACCTTGGCTAAACTCTTTTTTTATTCCTTTAAAAGACATGATAATACCAAATCCACCTTTCCCTGGATTGGGCTCCGCTCCGCCGTCTGAATACAAACATATTTCAGGTATCTCATTCCATTCCATGTCACTGACGAATTTATATGGCGGCTAATATTTGCGTATTTTCGAAGGTAAGGAATTTATTATTTGTCAAGCCCTGCTCTTGTAAATACTATTGTTGGAAGAAGTTCTATTTTTAAGATAAGGTTAGTGTATTATCTCTTGTGTCAATGCAAATTTTTGTCCTTCTAAAAAATCAAGTCCATTAAGACCGTTGTAGTCTGAAAAAATACCGTGCGCCAAGAAATTGTAAACGGGAATTTAATTTTTTCCTTTGTCACACCAAGTGATTCAAAAGTATCAATCTCAAAAACTTCGGTTTCAATAATTCCGTTGGCAGTTTCAACATTTCCAATATTTTCTTTCCCGTTGTGTGCTAATAAATATAAAGCATTACTGTCAATCGTCGTATTTGTTGCACCAGTATCCAAAATCATTTTTAATTCATACCTATTATCATTTTCAATGTTAAAAAGGATAAGTCCACATTCATCTTCTCTTTTAAATTTATAGGTCATTTTCAGATGCGATTAAAAATGCCTGTCATTTTTCTGGTCGGTCTAAAAGTACCTGTATAAATCAAAGTTATTTTGTCAAAGTTTGAGGTTTTGTCCTTACCGATATAACACACTTCTTTTTTGTCCTTGCTATGAAATAGAGGAATACCGGATGGAACATCAGTTTTACTATCTTCCATAATTGGATTTCCAAACAAAACCCATTCGTCTGTGTAGAGGGCTTTTAAGGCTGCGATATTTATCGGTTGTCCCATTTTTTATTACGAATGTACGAATTAAATGTACGGATTTTATCTGTTAATTGCACGTTCATGAGGCCTTTAAAAGCATTTCTATTCATTTTTTTTAGCCTCCGCAAATACCATTTGGTTTAGTTTCCAAAGTAAATTTACCCAAAACCACCATGCCACCAAAAAAGAACCTTATCCTCCTGCTACCTCTTTATTTTTAATACCTCTACAGGTATAACCTCAGCATCCGGTTTTGGACGTGGTCGAACCTTTCAATCATAAAAAACCTCTCCCGCTACCATTCTACCGAATCAACGTAATAGTTCCCTTTTTATATTCTTTTTTACCATCTACAAACCGGATCAGTACCTGGTACACATAAGCCCCTGCAGGTGCTTTTTCATTTTTAATAAAGCCACGCCAACCAAAGGCGGGGTCATTGGGTGCAAAGGCACGGGCTTCAAAAATCTGATCGCCGTACCTTGAATAGATGATGAAATTTTCTATCCGCTCAATGCGTTCGCTGCCCATGATGTAGAAAATATCATTGAGGCCATCATTGTTGGGGGTAAAGCCCGATGGGATATATACATCTCCTATGGTCACCGTACGAACGGTGATCCATGCCGTGTCGGTACATTGGTTTTGGTTGGTAGCCGTTGCGAGATAGCGGTTGGTAAATAAGGGGGTTAACACTGGATTGGTACAATTGATGCATGATAAAACAGGTGAAGCAGTCCAACGGATATTTGAAATGTTTCCTCCTTCTGCTATGGGAAAAAGGGTGATACTGCTACTTCGCTCAATGGTGGTATCAGCAGGCTCAAAAAATAGAATAAACCTTTTATAACTGGTAGCTTCGGCTATATTGTTTTGTGTATTGGTTTCACCAAAAGCTATATCGGGGCCGGGCGTATTGTTAAGTCCTCTGTCATTTACCACCCCAAACAGTGAATTACTGTTCGGGGTAGTAATGGTATGGGTAAAATTGCCGCAATTACCTGAGCTGAATGTTGGTGTAAAAAATACAGTTTGCAAATGCCTGCTGCTTGCAGTGGCAGGATCGCCTTCATAAAAACTTACCGGGATACCCTGCCAAACCGTATCATATCCATTGTTCATACAAATGGTAAAACGAATGCGGGTACTGCTGTTGTTGATGCATTCCGTTTCATTAATTTGAAGGGTAAAATCGGGTGGAAAAATGCGTACCTGTATTTTTCCTTTCAATGGGCATCCATAGGCGTTCAGCGATTGTACACCAATCACAACGGGTTGCGTAGCATTTATCAGGGGGCTTGTACAATTGGTACAACTCAGGGTAAAGCCGCTGCCAGTTTGCCAAAGGGTACTTGCGGCATTTACGAGGGTATTGGTTATGATCGGTGTAAAAGAGGATCCCCGCAGGATGGTTGTGTCTTGAGGGACTATCAACAAAACCTCCGGACTATAATCCATGGTTACTACATTATTGCTATAGTCTTTTTCCAATAGCGTGGAGTTGGGCAAACTAAGGGGTAAACCAATGCCACTATCGTTTACCACGATATATAATTTTCCACTTGAACTGTTTTTTATGCGGGTCGTAAATACTTTGTTGCGGACGGTTTCATTGGTTGGTAATACCAAAGCGGGTAGCAATTGATTGGAAGTGGTAGAGAACGGATCGCCATCATAAAAACGAACGGTGAGTCCTTTGGGGAGGATGCCTCTTCTAAAAAGATTCTCAAGCCTGAGTTGCACAAACATACTATCGTTGGCTGCGCAGGCTGCATGTTCAATGGTTGCTTTGTAGTCGTCGGCAGGCGGTATGTCTACTATTACAAAAGCGGTATCCCGGCATCTGTATTGATTTTCCGCAATTACCCTTTTGGTAGTGGAGGTATCGCTATAGAGCAAAGGATTATTACAATTGTTACAACTTACATTATATGCAGGCGACCAAATATACGAGTTGATAATACCTGGCGATGCATTGGCATTGAGTTGCACCGTATCGCCCGGTTCAATTAAACCGGTAAGTGGGGTAGTGGTTACAATCAATGCCTGATAGTTAAATTGAGCCAGGTTATTGTTGTAATTTTTTTCTTCGAAAAGGCTGGAAGGCAAGGGGATAGGCGGAGTGCTGCCGGTATCATTTACCAACCCAAACAGGGTGCCCGATGGCCTTCTTTTAATGGTAGTGGTAAAGCTAAATTCTTTTACAGCAATGGTATCTTGCAATACAAAGTTGGGGGGCAATGCCTGCGTGCCCGGAAGGGTTGGATTGGTATCAAAAAAGCGGACAGTCAGGCCTTTTGGTAAAATGCCTCTTTTAAAATCGTTGAATAAGGTAAATTTTATATGTATGCTATCGGTACCAGCGCATTCTGCTTCATCAATACGCATCCGGAAATCGTGGTAGGGAGGTACTACAATATTTACAAAAGCCGTATCATAACAACCATATATACTTGTACCGATTACCCTTTTGATGGTGTTGCGGCTCGTATCTGCAATATAGTTCGGCGACTGACAATTGGTACAACTTAATCGGGATGCGTTGCTCCATACAAAACTTTTTGCAGCGGTGGCATAAGGATTTGCCAAAAGCTTAAGTGTATCACCGGGCTCCATGGTTGCTGAGGCAGGCAGGGTTTGAATCCGAAATTGAAAGTTGGCAGAGGACTGAATATTAAAAAAGTAATTTTTTTCTTCGAGGCCCGTTACCGGAAATACGAGGGGACTTTTGCTGCCATCATCATTTACCACCACAAATATTTGGTTGAGTCCCGGTGCACCAACTTCTACAATATGGGTATATAAAAAGCTGCAACAATACCCTGCAATGGGGTTCGGAAGTAAAAAGCTGGCACCTAACTTATTGGCTCCGGGTTGTCTTGGGTCGGCATCATAAAAGCTCACCGGCGTTTTTGCGGGTATGGTATCATAACTAAAGTTGCATACAAAAAAACTAACCCGCACCTTGGTTTGCTCATAGCAATGAATGGTATTCATATATAAGACTGCATCGGGGGTAGGATCGTCAACGGTAAGCCGGTAAAAGTTGGTGGTATCGGCACAAGTGCCATTGCTTGCAATCAGGCGAAAAGTATAATTGCCCGGGTTAGCAAACATATAGGACAAATCTTTATTGGTGCTTATTACCTGCTCGGTTGCATTTGTGCCAAAGGCCATCAGCCATTGAAAATTGGTGGCATTTACCGATTGGTTGGTAAATAAAATACTGTCTTCAAAAATCTGGGCTTTTGATGCGATCTTATGTTTGTTTGTATAAAACCTTGCTACCACGCCACAGTTTACAATTATGTTTTCGGTTTGGTGGCTAAAGCAGTTTGCGGTAAAAATGGCCTTCAAAGAAATTACAGTGGTTCCGGCAGTATTAAAAGTATATTGAAAATCTTTGGAAGTACTGACCAGTATTCCATCTACCCGCCATTCATAACTCGTGGCGCCTGTTGAAGTATTTTGAAAATTAACGATATCTCCAATTTTCGGGGCGATGTTGTCTTTTTGGAATCCTGCATACACATTATCTATACAAGCTACCTCGCATTTTGAAACAAGCAAACCCGCACGTTGCGTATTTACAGCCGCCATCATCCGATCGGCTTGCCCCTGGGTAAAACTATTTTGGCAAGCTGCATTGCTATACTCCATAATGTTATCTATGGGGTCGGGTACGTTTTGAGTAAAATTGCCATTGCTGTAATTGGATAAGGTATCTGTATTACAGCTATTTTGTGGATTGGAGCAAGATGCGGAGGCCCGGTAGCTGCCATCAGGCGGGGTATCGCAAACCCGGTCCCCATCAATGGTGCAATTGTTGTTGGTACAAAAGCCTTCGAAAGTATGGTATAGCCCAAGGTAGTGCCCCATTTCGTGGGCAAGCACCAATCCAAAGCCGGTGCTTACAATCCCATCAAGCGGCCCCGTATTGGGCGGCAGGGTAGCATAGCCAGCAGTTCCCAACCTGAACCAGTTGCCACATTCAAAGGCTGCAATATTTTCAAGATCAATGCTATTGACCAGCCAGATATTGATGTAGCGTTGTGGATCCCACTGCGCGGTCGCTTTTACCTTGGCATCTTCTATAAGCGGATTTACATGGTCTCCCCAATGCGTTTCCACCCGGTTTATGCCCGTGGTGTTGCCTCCATCGGGGTGCACCCTGGCAAGGCAAAACCTGATTTTAGTATCTACGCCTTTGCTACCACTCCATGCCCCTCTTTTGGCAAATGCATCATTCAGGTCAGCGAGGCCTGCTTTTACCACGGCATCCGTAATGACGGAAGGATTTTTTGATAAAATATGAAAAACCACCGGGAGTACGATGGTGTCGTTATTCAAACGAACGATCGCCGTTCTGATGGCTTCGTTCATAAGCGCTTCTTGTTTAATAAAAGCCTTTGAAAGACGAAATTGATTAAGCAATAAATCGGTGGCGCAGGTCCCGCTATTTCCCTGAAAGCTTGAAGTAGCCGGAAAAGGCAAAATCAATGAATCAGGCTGCACCTGTGCCGAGGCATTATAAATAAACAAAAAGCAAAGCGAAAGCCAGAGGACTATAATACGAATAGGCACAAAGGAGATATTTTAGGTTGATTTTGTCAAGGTAGTAAATTTATTGGTTTTTTTTTGAATAGGCAATTTTCCTCGTATGTAATGAGTAGATGGTAATGATATGGCAAATACAACCCGGTAATGATTCAGCCGAAAAAAAAGGGTTCATTCATCTGCATTTTTACAACAGGGTGTTTTTGTATGGATGATCAAGGCATGCCCTACAGAATTAGTTTTCCAAAGTGTTTTTAAATTTTGGCAAAGCACTCCTAATATCCATAGCCTTAGAGATAGCCTGAATTCCTACCGTTAATTTACAACAGCTTTATTTTACCCGGATAAATTTTATCCGTTTTATTCTGTCTCCGTTTACAAATAAGGTGGTCATACCGGTTTTGTTTTTTTCAATATCGATAGCGTAATTATCTACCAAAAATTTTGTTGGCGTAATCAACAGCCCGGTTGTGCTGTCCCCTGAGCCTGTTTTTACAAGATAGGTTTTGTCCTGCTTAAAATTAAGCTCAAGGTTTGTATGGGTCTCAGTATTTAAATATTTACCATTTAATGCGTTAAAGTCAAAGCCTTGAAAGTTTGCCTTTGCCTTGGTTAGGGTATAAGGGGCGTGGGTAGTATAGTAGGCCGTAACCTGCATTTCGCCATTTTTATTGGTGTTAAATGCTTGCTTAAACGCCGGATCAAATTTCTGGTGAAAAATATTGTCTGCTTCTCTTTCTAATTCCACATCATTTCTGCCGTTTCTGATCAGAAATATCTTATCGGCTCTTTTTTCGAATTGAAATATGAAATCATTTTCAGTCAGATAGATTCCTTGAATTTCTTCTTCTTCTACATATTTGCCCATATCGGCAGGCGCTGTAAGGAAATTATTTTGATTTTCTTTTAAGTCAAATAGAATATCAGCCATCTGTCGCGTCTGCATGGAAGGAATGGATTTTCCTGTATTGGTAAAAGTGATCATGGAAATATTTTCGGAAGGAAATCTGATGACCGTTGCCTTCGAGGCGCCGGTAGCCCCTTCGTGGAAACTGTATTTCCTTCCTTTGTATTCCCCAAATTCGAGACCATAGCCATAGTTTTTGAAGGTAGAACCCTCCATTATTTGCTGACTTTGCAGTAGGATGTTTCTATTGATAGCGGTTTGCCCTTTTCCCTGAATTAATTTTTCCCATATGATCTGATCCGATAAGGTGGAGAAAATATTCCCATCACCACATACATTCCAGATCCAATCATAAGTAGTCCAGGTGCCAAAATTGAAATACGATCTTGCTATTGGTCCCTGAATTTTTGCGTAATTATCCTCAAAAGAAGTATGGGGCATATTTAGCTTTTTAAACAACTCGTTGGTGCAGGCTACAAAAGATTTTCCAGCTACCTTTTCAATAATCAAAGCCAGGAGAATGTAATTGGTATTGCTGTATAAATATTTCGAATGGGGCACGAAATTTAAATCTTCCTGCTTTGCTATCAGGTCAAGGACATCGTCATTGTTGAAGGATTGTTTCCACCACGTATAGCCCTGCAAAGACCATAAATCGTAGCAATCTCTGATACCACTTGTATGGCTAATTAAATTTTGAAGGGTAATTTTCTCCTTTATTTTTGGAAAAAGGTTGGGGAACCATTTTCTGATATCGTCTGTCAATTGGAGTTTTTTTTCGTCGGCAAGACATAAAATAGCCAATGCGGTAAACTGTTTGCCATTGGAGGCAATATTGAAACGGGTGGCCGGGGTAATTAAGGAGCTGTCGGTAAAGTCGGCGTATCCGGCGCATTTTTGATAGATGACTTTTCCATTTTTTATAATGGCAGTGGCAATGCCGGGCGCATTTGGCGGAACATCCTGTGTTGCAATGCTATCGAGTCGTTGGATTTTTGTGTTAGAAAGCTTGTATCCGGTTTGAGAAAGACCCTGTTTTACGGGAAGAAAATAGAGTGTGATAAGGAGCAGAATTAACTTCATAAGGAACTTGTTTTTGCAATAATCTGACACCAAAGCCAGAAAAATGCTCCATATCCTGATTTGACACCTATTCGGGAATATTTTTTTTGATGAAATCATTGGGAGACTGCGCGGTATGGCGTTTAAATGCTCTGTTAAAGGTTGATTTGGAATTGAACCCGCAGGCATACCCAATGCCAAGTAAGGTTTGTAAGGTATGCTCGCCTGCCTTTATTTTTTGCACGGCGGCTTTCACCCGATGCTGATTGATGTAGTCGTTGAAATTCATGGAAAAGCCCTGATTGATCACCTGCGAAATTCTTTTGGAATGGGTATCCAATTTTTGGGAGATATGGTATATCGATAATTCCGGGTCTTCGTACATCTTGTCCTTTACCATCAATGTTTCAATTTTGGCCATCCAGATTGCTATATCCTTGATTTCATTTTTTGGTTCCGGTTCTCCGGGATTATCGCTATGGGGTGTTGCCGGTTCTGAAGGTGGGAAAGCATCCTGATCTGAATGACTTGCCGGCTTTATTAAGGAATCTTTGAAAGAAGTAACAGAACGAATAGAGTTGATAAATCCGCTGATGGATATATAATAGAACAAAATGGAGAAAAGGAGGTAGTACCAAAATTTCCGTCCAAATTCAGCCCATTCAGGATTTAGTATAAAAAACAGGAGCCTGATAAACAGCAGCGTCACGAAGCCCAATAAAAATCGTTTTGCCCAGCTAAAGGTCAGAGAATCGGCATAACTAATGGTATCATAGGTCATGGCCTTGTACCTGTTATATATCCCTAAGCTTTTTATCAAATAAAAGAACAACATCGCAAACCCGGAAAATTGATACCAAAAGGAAAAATCTTTATCCCTGCCATCTTTATAAAAATAGGATTCGCCTAAAACAAATTTGTCCGTTACAAAAATGATCAGTGCATACAAAAGATAAAGAAGGGCAGGTACAAAATGGATAAGATTTCTTTTTCCTTGAAAAACAAAGGATTTATCAAATAAAGTTTTACAGTAAAAATATAGTACGGGAGGGATTAAAAACAGTTGCTGAAAAGGCACATAAAACAGGATATCCCGATATGGATTGGTAGTGTACCATCCGGCATAGCCGAGCATAAATGGAGCTATATATAAAGTACATAGAATGGTAAACAAACTTAGCCAATAGCTTGGTTTGTCATTATTTTCCATTCCTTTTTTTATAAGTAAGATGGAGAAAACGATTCCGTTTACAAAGAAGATTAATAATATCGAACTTTTAGCACCAAAATTAAAAAGCATCTTTCAGCAGTTATTTACTTGTGTTTTTCAAACGCCCTTTTATGATATGGAGCGTTCTGTTATGACCCCAAAGAAAAGGATTCTGTCCTATCCGGAATTGTACTGTATCCTGATTTTGCTTAAAGAGTTGAAGGTAAGCACTTTATTGGTGTGTTGTTCTCATAGGGAAATTTCCCCTTGCCGGGAAGGGATATGCAGTGCTTAAAAGCCTTTCCCCCGCTATGCCCTGCCATTAAATCGGTTCAGCCTTATTGCCATCAGCTTTATCATTAATTTATAATGCTTTGGTCAATATCAACATATCCTTGGCCTGCAACCCGTTTTCGTATATGGGTTCAGGATATTTTTTGATAAAGAAATATGATTTTATGGCAGTTATTTTAAAACCTGGTTTCTGGTATAAATACAGGGGTCCGGTACTTGAGTTCGCTGTTCCAATACAAATGCTTTTCTGTTTCTTTAGGGTAGCTATCTTGATTGCATTTTTCAGTAAATAGCTACCAATACCTTTTCCCTGAAATGCTGGTTTTACAGCAATGCTTTTTATTTCAATGGTCTCGTTGTTCAATGGGAATAGCAAGATGACGCCAACCGTTTGTTCCTTTTCTGCTGCAATGTAGATGTCTGATTTTGGTAAATAGGCATCAATCCTATCTTTTGAGGGGTCTGCAAGCAAGAGGAGTTCATAGGGTATTTGGTTCTGTGTGCCCAATGGCCGGAAGGTGATAGGTTGATTATTTAAGTTCATTTTTTAGTGTGTCAGTATTTTACGTGTGTGGCGAAAGGGTTGAATGCTACCACAAAAATTAAATTGAAAACTAAACTTCCATTAACTACAAAAATGTCTTTGTATCACGAAACCCGTCTGTCTGGTAGGTGCTGTTTTAGCGGGTAGTCTCTCTATTTTAAAACTTGCAAGTTCATAGTTAATGTACGTGGCTATATAGGGTTTTCAATGTTCGGAAGAACAGAAGTTTGGACAAGAATTTGATAAAATCAAATTATTCAGTTAGGATTTCTTTGCAAGTTACAGGCGTCTATTTGTGATGTTTAGGGTTACCATATACTTGCTTATGAATGATTGAAGGAGATTTTCATTTACAATTATGTATGTTACTATTACAGGATTTTCTATTTTATACCAATTGCATAGCATCCCCCCCAAGAGGAGTAAATGGCTATAATACAATTGGCAGGCCTCGTTTGTGTGGTTTTGAGAGGTTTCCCTAAATTCTGTTGTGGCTTTTATGTACAAATGAATGATTGCAGGAGCAATCTATGGATTAGCTAATTTCTTCTCATTACGATTACATAGGTACCGTAAAAACCAGTTTCATACCATTTCTTGGTAGGTTATTTAACAAAGTCTATAATAGGTATTATGGAATAGGTTTTAGAGCTAACCAAACTATATTTTTCATTACGAAACGAGAAGCAAATAAAGTTAAATGTATAGTGTCATTGGAGTGTAGAGCAGCAATGAGCAAAAACAAACAAATGTTTTACAAGCCAACCTATTGTTTTATAATCATTACATTGAAGCCGATATTGATAATGGGTATGGCAGTATTCTCATTATATACAGTCCATGTTAAGCCATTCCAATATACACCTACTGCTTGATTATGAAAGGCGCCTACGGCAACACCGCCAGGGTTGAAATTGTGAGTCACAAAAACGATATCGGAAGGTTGGGGATCTAAATACGACAAGCGTAAAATATGGCCGGAAGAATTGGCTGCATTGGCGGTAATGGTGAAGGCCGTTTTGTTGGTGCCGGCTACTTTCAGGTACCCATTGTTTAATTCCAATGCAGATTGCCCATTTACCGCTTTAGCCACCACAACTGCAGAAGTATTTCCGGTTTTTTTATTTTCGAAAATAGCCACCGAACCGACAGCGGCACCAAAATTGTCCTTAAGGCCATAAATGGAGGTTCCGGTTACCGAAGCGCCCATTATACCAATACCATTACCCGCAAGCCCTGCAACACCGGTATTTCCAACACCGGGGTGCCAGTTTCCGTTCGATCTGTTTACAGCATATACGCCATACCCTGAAGGACTTAAATTTTCAGCCAAAACGCCGTAGGATGAACCGGTGGCACTCGAAGCTGTGACTCGAATAGCCCGGCCGGTAGGCAAACTAGTAGTTATGGAAAGGCCTGCCTCTGCTGCACCATTCCACACTTCGCCATAGTGCGTATGTGCCAGTAATTGCGATGTCTGCCAGCTTGCATTACCGAAAGCATCGGTTGTAAGCACCCGGTTTGGCGCTTCGCCTAAACCTGTCATTTGCACTGCCCCAATAGTGCGCAATGCCTTGCCGGTTCCAGCCAACACCTCGCCTAATAATCCGCCCGAACCGCTGTTTCCAAAACCAGCGACACCATACCCAACTTCAAGCGAAGAACCCGCGACACCATACATACCCGGGGAAATTCCGGTAGTACCGCCACCACTATTTTCAGCCAAACCAGTTATCCCGGCACCCGATAGCGAATTATTGCTAATACGTCCCGAAATTGAATTTATAAACTGACCGGGGGCAGCCACCGCAGTTGTTTTCGCATATATAGCACCGTCGGTGGTGGCTTCCACAGCAAGGCGATAGGTAAATGGATTGACTCCAATACCTATATTACCTATGTCTGAAATTGTCATCCGAGGCAAAGCATTGGTTACAAAGTATAGTGGTTGTGCATTTCCGGTACCGAGCATTAATGGTCCTATGCTTGCCCACAATCGGGTTAGATTATTGGCAGAAATACCGGCTACGGTTAGCCCCACATTGCTTCCATATAGCACGAAATCAGTATTTATACCACCCGCCGTATAAAGCCTGACACCTGATTGCGCATTGGTATTACCACTCGATACGCGTAAAAATGAATTGCCTGCATCCGAATAAACATCTAATAAATCAAGGGGGGTAGGGGTGCCAATACCTACATTTTGTGCCAACAAGCCGGTGGTTAAAAACAAAAGGGAACTAAAAATAATGGTGCGCATGGTATAAAAATGAAGCGTGAAAGTACCATTCGATTTTTTAAAAAACGAATGGAGGTCAATTTTTTTTTTGGCGTATTTCTTATGGGTTATCCGCTTTGTAATCCGGGAGCTTTACTTGTTATATTCCAATCGGCTGGTTATTGGGAGCGCCCAGCCAATAAAACTATGGGGCATCTCTAAAACTCCCTCATAAGACCTTTATACCGATTTCATTTAATGCCCATTTACCAAAGAGAGGTACGGCATTTCATCTCCATATCGGGGTTATAATATTGGAAAAGCTTGTCTGAAGGGTTTTGGAGGCGTTTTATAATTAATTACTATCTTATAACATATTGGGGAAATAGGTGGTAAAAATCTTTTTTGGGTAAGCAAGTATTGAAAATACCATTTATAGTCAACTTTATCTACTGGTTTTGGTGTGCTTGAAGTTCAGTCTTTGCTAAATTAGCATGCCATAATTCTTGAAAGGCATATACGCTATCCATAAAAAAGAGAGGGTCAGCGATTATTGATTATTTTTGATGGCTGCTACAACTTGCCCCTCAATGAAAACAAGTCCGATAATTATGATAATTTCCATTAAAAAGTAAAGCAGTCCGATGATGGTAAGCTGAGGGAAATAAATGAATAGCAATCCCATGGTCAACATGCAATAAAGGAGGTTGGCGATACTGATTCCCCTTATAAACGGTGTCCAATTGTCTTTCAGAAAGTAAAAGCAGACCGTTGAATACAAGCAAAGGCAAGCTGCTATGCCCGAGAGGTAGGTTAGAACTAACTTAGGCATACCAAAATATTCGGGGAAATTTCGCAACACTACAAACAAGAGAAAAGTTGTTAGTAATGCTCCTAAACTGTCTGTCAGGAAAAGGTTCCTGGGCTTTTTAGCGAAATGATGGATGATTTGTCTTGTAGCCTTAATCATTTTACAGTGAATTCTTCATTTTTTTAGTTGTTGCAGTTGCTTTTGTTGGAAGGATAATATTGGTATTTTTTCGAAAAGGTAAACTTAGGAATGTTTCCAGGAATGCGAGAAAAATTCTGTACCAAAAACTAAGTGTTATATTCGCCCAGGTCTGCCGGGCGTTAATGTCAGGAAGCACTTCGGAAACTTTACGAAGTGTTGAAATTATGTTTTTTTTTATTTTTGTAATAGCGTTATTCCATTTGGTGAAGAGGCAGCCATCGTTGAGCAATTACTATAAAACGTTTTCGGATCTGTTTTAATTCATTGGCCAAATTAATTATTTGTTAGTCATTTTTGGAATATATTTTTTATTGGTTATCTGCTTTATCAAACAGAATGTTGGGATCATGGTTAGCAGGAGCATTCCTTTTGCCGCAGCTTCATTTTCCTTAATCATATGCAGGACTCTTCTAAACGCTCTTCAACTAGCTTTGATATATGCAATATACCATAGTACACTTATGATAAATATGATATTCTGAAATTGGTATAACCACGCATCAGGTTTGTCAGGGATGCTGTGGAGCATAAAAATTCTATTCTTTAGCTACCTCGGGTCTATCATTTTCCTCGTCCTTCCCATCTCCTATCATTTCTTCTACTTCCTCCTCTTCTCCCTTTTCCAGGGTTTCCACTTCTTCTTCCTGCATATCTTCCTTTTGATTTATAAAAAATTTACAGAAAAGTGGCAGATGGTCACTTCCTATATTTCTTAAAGCCTTAAAGTCTTCCATAAAAATATCTGTTGAGTGGAAAATAAGATCAATAGGAAATCTAAGTAATCTATATTTGGCATGATAGGTAGATACAAATCCGCGGCCAATCCTTGGATCTATTAATTCTGAAGTTTTTCTAAATAGGATGGAAGATTTGGCCCAGGCAACATTATTAAAGTCACCAATAACAATCACATGTCCTTTCGTT
>JBBQXO010000069.1:0-23065 GCA_038209595.1 Chitinophagales bacterium | reverse complement strand
TCTCTCACTCTCTCACCCTCTCACCCTCTCACCCTCTCACCCTCTCACCCTCTCACCCTCTCACCCTCTCTCACTCTCTCACCCTCTCACTCTCTCACCCTCTCACTCTCTCTCACCCTCTCACTTTCTCATTCTCTCACTTTTCACAAAAACAGCCCCCATGAATACACTGATTAAAAAATTATACCATATAGCCGCCAAAGAAAAAAGGTATATCATCGGACTGATGAGCGGTACATCGCTTGATGGGTTGGATATTGCCCTCTGCCGCTGCTCCGGATCCGGAATGGAAACGAAAATTGAATTAGACGCCTTTGAAACCATAAACTACGATTCCAACTTTAAGACAGAAGTAAAATCAATTTTTTCAAAAAGAAATATAGACCTGGAAAAAGTATGCTTACTGAATGGCTGGGTAGCTGAACAACATGCAGTCATGATTTTAAAATGTCTTATAAAATGGGGTAAAAAACCAGCAGATATTGATCTGATTGCAAGCCACGGGCAAACCATTTACCACGCTCCTAAATTTTTACATCAGCAACCAGGGTTCGGAAATGCCACCCTGCAAATAGGTGACGGGGATCACCTTGCCGTAAGAACCGGAATCATTACCCTGAGCGATTTCAGACAGAAGCATGTGGCTGCCGGTGGGGAAAGCGCGCCACTCGCTGTATATGGAGATTATCTGATTTTCAGCAGCAGCAGCGAAAATAGAATCATGCTGAATATTGGCGGAATTGCTAATTTTACCTACCTGCCCGAAACCCTTGATTCGAAGGCTGTTTTTAGTACCGATACCGGTACCGGAAACACCCTGATGGATGCTTACATACAAAAGCATTATCCGGGTAAATATTATGATGATAGATCTGCCGTTGCCAGCAAGGGCACCGTGCATAAGGAGCTGCTAAAAGCATTGATGAACGATACCTTTTTCTCCGGTCGTTTTCCTAAAACGATCGGGCCGGAACTATTTAACCTGGAGTATTTGCAAAAAGCTATACAAGCCACACCGGGCAGCGAAACACTTTCACAGGAAGACGTCATGGCCACACTGAATACATTTTCTGCAGATACAATTGTAAATGCCCTAAAAATCACTATGGGGAGCCGGAATGACTTTGCAATTTATGTAAGCGGAGGAGGTATGTACAATCCTTTGCTTCTGCAAAATATTCAACGTCAATTACCGGGCATTACCTTTCGGGATACAAGCTATCTCAACATTCATCCAGATGCAAAAGAGGCTGTTTTATTTGCCTTACTTGCCAATGAATGTGTGGCCGGTGGAAAGGTTGGACCGGGTAATATGAAGCAAGGAATACCGTCGGTAAGTATGGGCAAAATCAGCCTTCCGGGATAAGGCCTAAAATGAAAATAACCTTACAATTATCGCAGCTTTTCAATAAATTCATAGAGGCTCTGCAGTTTGCTGGTAAAGTTTGAAGAGCGAACTATCCATAAGACTTCCGTACTGTTTGTCAATCACCATCATCCTTAATTTTTCCAAAGGCTGATACCAGGGTGTTTGAAAAACAAAAAACAATTGGGTAGTCACCGAATCAGGCATTAACTGGTAAAATCCTATGCCTCCCTTCAACACCGGATTGCCATCTTTTTGAATAGAAAAAAATAAAGTATCGGAATTGGGTTGTGCCGCAGCATTAAAAAGATCATTTTTATAAAAAGAAATGTCGGCGGTACGTACATCAAAATTACCCGAATCGGGCACAAGCCATTGCCTGTATGAAATACGATTGCTTTCCATGGCATACCGCAACGAGTCGGATGTTCCCGGCATATTTTTTACCCGGCTTAAAACGGTAACAGAAGGGAATAACAAAGTAAATCCCCAAAACAAAAGAATAAACGCCAGTAAACTAATGGCTGCTAATTTGAGTAAATGCATAAGGTACTTTAAGGTAGCTGTGGGATAAAAGGCATACGCATCTGGGTTTGATTAGCCATTTTGGATATTTGTCTGATTTCTTTTACCCATCCGGTAGCCGCAGTTCCCATATGCTTTTCTACCAGTTTCATTTCGGTTGTATTAGGATCCGAATTATCCATAAGTCTTTCAAAAATACTTTTTACCTCCGGGTAAGTTCTCAACGTATATTTTTCGGCTTTTGCCATGCGTCCTGCACAGGCAATTGCATCTTCAAGAGAACCAATCCTGTCAATAAGCCCGATCTGTAAAGCATCGGTACCAGTCCATACCCTGCCCTGCGCAATGCTGTCCACCTTTGCAGGGGCAAGTTTTCGTCCTGCAACTACCCGCGATTTAAACAAGGCATAGGTAGTGTCTACATCCCGCTGAGCAACCTGTTTTTCAAAGGCACTCATGGGCCGGGTAGCAGTACCAAAATCGGCATACTCGGTAGTACGTACTCCATCAAAAGTTAATCCTAACTTTTCGTTTAGTAGCTGCTTTGCATTAAAATAAACGCTGAATACACCTATGGAACCCGTAAGCGTATTGGGCATGGCAAAGATACTATCGGCCATGGTGGCAATATAATAACCACCACTTGCTGCATATTCGCCCATACTCACCACCAGAGGTTTTTCCTTTTGAATAAGCGACAATTCCCGCCAGATAAGTTCACTTGCGATAGCACTTCCTCCTGGAGAATTGATGCGCAGTACAACTGCTTTAATTTTTTCATCATTCCTGATTTCAGATAAAAATGCCCGAAAAGCATCGGCTGCCACTTCTCCGGTTTCTCCTTTCCCATCCACTATTGCCCCATCAGCATATACAAGGGCTATCCTGTCTCCTGAACCTGTTTTGGGGACAGTTTCGCTGTATTTGGCAATATCCATAAAAGGAATATCATTTCCTTTTTTTATGCCAATAAGGGACCGCAAGGAATCTCGAACTTCATCTTCATACAATACCCCATCAATAAGACCTGCCTGCAGTGCCTGATCCGGTGAACTGATGGCAAGCTGATTGGCCAATTGCACAAGCTGATTACTATCCAATCCCCGGTGACTGGCTACAGACTGCAAAAACTGTCCATAAATACCCTCTAAAAAAACCTGATACTGCAGCCGGTTTGCATCGCTCATTTTTGTTACCCGGTAGGGTTCTGTGGCACCCTTAAATTGTCCGGCATAAAAAATTTCCGGCTCAATGGCCAGTTTATCCAGCGCATTTTTAAAAAACATCAATTCAATATTGTAACCTGTCCATTCAAAAATTCCACCAGGCTGCAAAAAAAGGTGACTCGCCCTATGGGTTATTTCGTAAGCCCTTTGTGACATAACAGCCCCGGAAGCAAAAATGGGCTTCCCCGATTCACGAAATACATCCAGCGCCTTTCCAAACTCCTGTGAAGCCGCAAAACCCATGGCATTGCCCCTGCCCATAAGGTAAATGGCCTTAACGGACGTATCTGTGGCAGCATGTTCAACCGCCAGAATATAATCCCGGATACCAGGGGTTGGATCTGCATTAAAATCTGGAAAGTTAAACTCTATGCCCCCACCTTGCTCCTCTACAGGTTTAGAGATATCTATATATAAAACAGTTTTATCTTTAACCAATGGAGCATCATCACTGGCTGCTGCATTAATCAGGAAAACCAGCGTAACAATTAAAAGGATCAGGGTTACAAAAATGGCTAGTAGGGAGGCAAAAAATATTTTGAAAAAATTACGCATTCTATTGAAATTTATCGAAAACTCATTGTTAGACACTTAAAATAACTAAAGGACTCAAAAGGTTTTATTAAAAACAAACCATTCATACCTCTGTTTATAAAAGAAAGACAAGCAAATATCAGCTTTATCTATGAAAAATGTATTTCTGCTTACAGGAGGCAATTTAGGGAATCGGGTGCAAAACCTGGAAAAGGCAAAAAATACGATTATCCAATCCTGTGGTCTTTTGTTAAAGTCATCATCCCTTTATCAGACAGCTGCCTGGGGACCCATTCAACAGCCCGACTACCTGAATCAGGTACTGGAAATAGACACCCAAATGGAACCAAATGCGCTACTTGATCAATTGCTTACCATTGAAAACACCATGGGAAGAACAAGGTCTGAGCGCTATGCAGCCCGCACCATTGATATTGACATTTTATTTTATGGCAAAACGATATTGGACAAAAAAGAATTGATCATTCCCCATCCAAGGCTTTACTCCAGAAGGTTTGTTTTGGTGCCGCTTTGCGAAATCGCCCCCAATTTCATGCACCCGATCCTTGGTTTAAGCATTGAACAAATGCTGGATCGATGCTCAGATCCGCTGGATGTGAAAAAATTTATTATGGAAGATGCCGCCGATTAAGTTGCTTTGCCAAACACCTCTGAGGATTTATGGATTACCACTTTATTACGGTTGAAGGAAATATAGGTGCCGGTAAAACAACGCTGGCGCATCTACTGGCCCGGCACTTTGATGCCCGACTGGTATTGGAGGAGTTTGCTGAAAACCCTTTTCTTTCAAAATTTTATGAAAACCCCGAGCAGTACGCCTTTCCGCTAGAATTATTTTTTATGGCGGAACGATACAAACAGCTCAAGGATATGCTTAAAACCAGAGATTTGTTCCAAACGATTACTATTTCCGACTATCTATTTACAAAATGCCTGCTGTTTGCCAAAGTAAACTTGCCCGAGGAGGAATACCGGCTGTACCAGAAACTTTATGATATTATGCATCAGCAGGTCATTCAACCGGATATTTTGATATACCTGCATGCGCCTGTAGCCAAACTGCAGCAAAATATTAAGAAGAGAAACCGGCCTTATGAGCAGGCCATCACCAACGACTATCTGTATAATATTCAGCAAACCTATAGTGCTTATATCCGGCAGCACCCCATTCGCACCTTATTGGTAGATGCGAGCAATGCCGATTTCTTAAACAATCCTGCTCATTTGAAAGTGATACTGGATGCATTGGAAAAAAACTATGAACCTGGGCAATATTTTGTAACCCTGCCCGATAGTCCCTGATAAACAGGCAAAGGAGGTTCCCATTGCTTGTTTTGGGTTCTGCAATACTTTTTTTTAACGGGGATTGTGAAACCATCCTGCTTGTAATTGGTTAGTTTTACATCTCTTATATGAAAAAATTCAATGTTCCATTTGTATACCGTAGTCCGCTGATCACGGCCATTAAGGCCCAACGCAAGGACACTGACAAGTTAAAAAAAGACTTCACCCCTACCCAACTCGATTTTGGCCCGGTGGTATTTATCCTGGCACGGCATTTTGGTTTTTGCTATGGGGTAGAAAATGCTATCGAGATTGCTTACCGGTGTGTAGACGAAAATCCTGGCAAAAGGATTTTTTTATTGAGTGAGATGATCCATAACCCGCAGGTTAACCAGGATCTTCAGGAAAAAGGTATTCAGTTTTTACAAGATACTTATGGCAAACAGCTGATTTCATTAGATACACTCACTCCTGAAGATGTAGTGATTATTCCTGCCTTTGGCACCACGGTTGCTATGGAAGAAACCATAAGGCAACTCGGTATTGAGCCGCAATCTTATAATACGACCTGTCCTTTTGTGGAAAAAGTATGGAACCGGGGAGAGGCATTGGGTAAAAAAGGATTTACACTTGTAATACATGGAAAACCCCTGCACGAAGAAACAAGAGCCACCTTTAGCCGTACAGCAGCCCACAGCCCCGCGGTAATCGTAAATGATATGGCGGAGGCAAAACACCTTGGGCGTTTTATGACCGGCGAATTGCCTGCGGAACAGTTTTCCACCGATTTTGCTGGTCGCTATAGTGAGGGCTTTGCAGTGCCGGGTGACCTTAAGAATATTGGGGTGATCAATCAGACCACGCAACTTGCAAGCGATACGCAGGCCATTGCGGACTATCTAAAAAATATTGCCCTGAATTTACCAAACGCCGGGCCAGAAGTATTTGCAGATACCCGCGATACGCTTTGCTATGCGACCAACGAAAATCAAACCGCCGTGCAGGGTATGCTGGAAGAAACCGCTGACCTCGCTTTTGTAGTAGGCGGATACAATAGCAGCAATACAAGCCATCTTGTGGAACTCTGCGAAATGAAATTGCCGACCTACTTTATAAATGGCCCCGACAAAATACTTGATGCCGAAAAAGTGGAGCATTTTAACTGGAAGGCAAAAACCATAGGTAACACCCTTAACTACCTGCCGATAAAAAAACCCATCCGCATTATGCTAACTAGTGGAGCAAGTTGCCCGGATGCCCTTGTGGAACAAGTAATGGAACGAATACTCTCTTTTTTCCCGGAGGCTAACAGCATGGCAGCTATGCGGGAGACCTTTGGCGATTAAAGCGCTTCGGTATGTTCTTTTACTTTCTTAATGGCAAATTGCAATTGCTCTTCGCGGCTTAAATATGTATTATCAAGTACAAGGGCATCTTCCGCCATCCGCAATGGGCTGATTTCGCGGTGGCTGTCCATGTAGTCCCGCTGATCAAGGTTTGTTTTTACTTCTTCGAGCGTGGTATTGGGATTCTTAAGAATCAATTCCTGAAAACGGCGTTGCACCCTTACTGCATTATCTGCTGTCATAAACAGTTTCAACTCCGCCTGCGGAAAAACGGTGGTACCAATATCGCGACCATCCATTACCAATCCTTTTTTTACACCAAGCGCCTGTTGAGCAGCTACGGCAAAATCTCTTACTTCTTTGATGGCTGCTACTTCACTTACCTTTTCTGCCACCACAAGGTCACGTATAAGGTATTCTATATTTTCATCATTCAAATAAATTTCACTCTGCCCTATTGCCTCGTTGTAGTGGAATTGAAGATCAATATTTTGTATTGCTTCCAATACCTGTCCGGTGTTGGTCCAATCGATATGATTTCTCAAAAAATACAAAGTGATGGCACGGTACATGGCACCACTATCTACAAATACATAATTAAGTCGGGCAGCAAGTTGCCTTGCCAAAGTACTTTTTCCACAACTAGAGTAACCGTCGACGGTAATAATGATATTTTTCACCCGGCAAAAATGGGACAGGCAAGGTTGGCAGGCAAATCTATTTTTGGGCCAAAAAAAAAGTCCGGAGCAATTGCCCCGGACTTATGATATTTTTAAATAGCTTAATCCTCTTCAGGATCTTCTTCCTTTTTGTCGGTTTCTACATCAGCCTTCACTTCCTCTTTCGGTTCGGCATGCGTAATTTCAAATACAATCTTACCATTTTCCTTGTCAAGATTGGCTACCAGTAAATCACCATTTTTAATATTGAGATTCAATATCTCTTCCGCAAGCGGGTCTTCAAGATACTTCTGAATAGCTCTGTGTAATGGCCTTGCCCCAAACTGTGCGTCATATCCCTTATCAGCAATAAACTCTTTCGCCTCAAGGGTAAGTTCCAGTTTGAATCCAAGATTATTCAGTCTTTTCAACACACCCTTCATCAGGATATCAATGATGTCGAAAATATTTTCCTTAGAAAGACTGTTGAATACGACCACATCATCCACCCTGTTCAAGAATTCGGGACTAAAGGTCCGCTTCAATGCTTTCTCAATAACGGATCTATTATTTTCATCTGCATTTTGCATGCGGCTTGCTGTTGCAAAACCCACTCCATCGCCAAAATCTTTCAATTGCC
Organism: Chitinophagales bacterium; assembly: GCA_038209595.1. Classification (GTDB taxonomy): domain Bacteria; phylum Bacteroidota; class Bacteroidia; order Chitinophagales; family Chitinophagaceae; genus Phnomibacter. The sequence goes on along the minus strand of JBBQXO010000069.1, from coordinate 15,464 downwards.
GCGCTCCTATATTCGAAGTCATGATGATCATGGTATTCTTAAAATCGACTTTTCGACCTAACCCATCTGTTAACTGCCCATCATCAAGTACCTGAAGCAGAATATTATAAATATCCGGATGCGCTTTTTCTATTTCATCGAGCAGAATAACAGAATAAGGCTTACGACGTACTTTCTCTGTAAGTTGACCACCCTCTTCGTAACCTACATATCCTGGAGGTGCACCAATCAATCGGGTAACGGTAAACTTTTCCATGTATTCACTCATATCAATACGAATAAGTGAATCATCGTTGTCGAACATATAGCGGGCCAAAGAACGGGCTAATTCTGTTTTACCAACACCGGTTGGTCCAAGAAATATAAAGCTACCAATAGGCTTTTTTGGATCTTTTAAGCCCACGCGGTTTCTCTGAATGGCTTTTACAACCTTTTGAATGGCAGTATCCTGACCTACAACCATTCCGGTCATATCTGTGGACATCTTCCGGAGTTTTTCGGTTTCGGCTTGTACCATCCGCTTCACAGGGATACCCGTCATCATACTAACCACTTCGGCTATCTGCTCTTCCCCAATCGGGAAACGCTTGTGTCGACTTTCTTCTTCCCAGTCTCTTTTGGCACTGTCGAGGTCTTCTCCAAGACGCTTTTCGGTATCGCGAAGGGCAGCCGCTTCTTCAAACCGCTGACTCTTTACTACTTTATTTTTTTCGACCTTTATATCTTCAATTTTCTTTTCAAGTTCAAGTATATTTTCCGGAACATTGATATTTTTCAGATGCACCCTTGCACCTACTTCATCAAGTACATCAATCGCTTTGTCTGGTAAAAGGCGGTCGGTCATATACCGATCGCTCAGTTTCACACAAGCATCAATGGCTTCCTGATCGTAGTTAACATGGTGGTAATCTTCGTATTTGCTTTTGATGTTGTTCAGTATCTGAATGGTTTCTTCTACAGAAGGTTGTTCTACCATTACTTTCTGAAACCTGCGATCCAACGCACCATCTTTCTCAATATACATGCGGTATTCATCAAGCGTACTGGCTCCTATACACTGCAATTCTCCACGTGCTAATGCTGGTTTAAAGATATTGGAAGCATCTAAGGAACCACTGGCACCACCCGCACCCACTATTGTATGAATTTCGTCAATGAAAAGAATGACATCCCGGTTCTTTTCGAGTTCATTCATAATGGCCTTCATGCGCTCTTCAAACTGACCCCGGTATTTGGTACCTGCCACAAGTGCGGCAAGATCAAGACTCACGACCCTTTTGTCAAACAATACCCGGCTTACCTTTCTTTGTACAATTCGCAAGGCAAGTCCTTCCACTATAGCAGTTTTACCCACACCCGGTTCACCAATAAGGATCGGGTTATTTTTCTTTCTACGCGAAAGAATTTGTGAAACACGCTCAATTTCCAAATCCCGTCCTACAATGGGATCAAGGGTTCCTGCTTCGGCAAATTTGGTAATATCCCGTCCAAAGTTATCAAGAACCGGGGTTTTGCTTTTCTGATTGGCCTGCTGCTGACGTCCGGCGCCCTTTTGGCCTGCGCCATAACCACCACGACGTTGTTCTTCATCAAAATCATCCTCGTTATCATCTGTATAGCTTGAGGCCGGATTGATTGCATCTCCGCTGCGTACCATACCGAGTTCATTCCGGAAGGAATCATAATCGACATCGTATTGCATGAGGATTTGGGTAGCGAGATTTTCCCGGTTTTTCAAAATGCTCAGCATCAGGTGTTCGCTTTCTACGAGCGGGCTTTTTAAAGCCTTGGCCTCCAAAACAGTTACACGGATCACTTTTTCTGCCTGTTTGGTCAGCGGAAGGCTGTTGATGTTCGCAATATTTTTTCCGGTTTTATCCCGTACGGCTAGCTCTACTTCCTTTCGTAAGTCGTAAAGATCCACATTAAAATGCTTCAGCATTTTAATGGCAGTATTCTCCCCATCGCGAATAAGGCCGAGCAGTAAATGCTCCGTTCCAATAAAATCGTTTCCCAACCGAAGTGCTTCCTCCCGGCTATAGGAAATGATTTCCTTTACTTGTGCTGAAAAATTATTATCCATAATAGTTTTGTTACTCCTTACAATATTAAAAAATTATTTTCGAGATTACCTCAATTGGTTATTGCACAGATGTGCATTGTTTTATATTTACACGTCCAAATTAACAGGCAAATACGTATATCTTTCGAAATAATTACATTTTGGCTAAATTAAGCTAAAAATAATAAACAAGATTTTCACTGCTTTTGCATCCATTGCTTATGAACTTCAAATTAGAGACCAAAGAAAAATTCCAGGAAATACACCTGCATGAAAACCATTTAACTGCTAATATGACAGATATTTTATCCGAAATGTTGTATGATGTCATGAAAAAGAATCCCAAAAATGTTATTTTAAGTTTAAAAGCCGTTTCTAAAATGGATATTCCCTTTGCTCAGGCCCTAACAAGCTTACAATTACGATTTTATGAAGATCAGGCTTCTTTTATTATTTGCGAAATGTCCACTGACCTTGAAACCGCATTGGATGAAGCTGAAATTTTAGAAACCATGAATTGTGCGCCTACCCTCAGCGAAGCATGGGATCTGGTACAAATGGAAGAAATAGAACGGGAAATGTTCAACGATTAAAATTTTCATAAACCACAAGATTCCGCTGACTAATCTCTTTACCATTTATACGAAATATACGTTTTGAATAAGTAAATGGTTTCCGCTAACGAAAAGGTTTAAACGGATGCAGCGAATTGATGATCATATTGGTCTGTATAAAGTCTATTACCCCATAAAACAATTTTCTTGTTCGGACTTACCATTTTAGGAACCAATTCAGCTATTCCGGCATTCGACCGGCATCCAACGGCACAGGCATTGGTGCATGATGATCAGGTATTCCTGATAGATTGTGGTGAGGGCACTCAAATGCAATTGGCAAGGTATAAAATCAGGAGAAGCAAAATCAATCATATTTTCATCAGCCACTTGCATGGCGATCACTATTTCGGGCTGATTGGGGTAATTACCTCCATGGGACTTTTAGGAAGGGAAAATCCCCTTTATATATATGGTCCGGATTTATTAGAAGAAATTATTTTGCTTCAATTGAAAGCTTCCGATACGCGTTTGAAGTTCCCGCTGCACTTTATAAAAATAAAAGAGGCTGGAATATTATTGCAAACCGGTAAAATGGAAGTAAGCTGTTTCCCGGTAAAACACAGGGTAGAATGTTGGGGATATCTTTTCAGGGAACAAAGGCCACCCCGCAAACTCAACCGTGAAAAGGCCATCGAAAATGGAATACCGGCGGTTTTTTTTAACCGGTTACAAATGGGAGAACACTATGAAACAAAATCGGGAAGCATCATTGCCAATGATTTGGTAACCTTTATCAATGAGCCGGGAAGGAGTTATGCTTTTTGTGCGGATACCCTTTTTGATCCCGGTCTTGGGGAATGGGTAAGCGGGGTAAATTTGCTTTACCATGAAGCTACCTATTTATCGGACCTCGAACAGCGGGCAGCAGATCGTTTTCACTCTACAGCAAGGCAAGCGGCTATGGTGGCCGGTTATGCCAAGGCCAACCAATTAATCATCGGGCATTTCAGCAGCAAATACGACGATCTTTCTCCCTTTGAAAGCGAGGCAAAAGCCATATTTCCTAAAACACAATTGGCATTGGAGGGCACCACCTTCCGAATTATGCACCCTGCCGATTCAAGTTATTGAAAATTCCTTATTTTTTCCATACCTGCCGGGCTCATCGGTACCAACGGAAGTCTCAATACATTTTCAATCAATCCCATTTCGGCTAAAAAGCCTTTGGCACCTGCCGGATTATTTTCCTCAAACAATAAGTCTATACCATCGAGTAATTTATGCTGAATATGGTTGGCTTCCTCATAGTTGCCCTTCAGTACATTATGCACAAGTCGGGTAAAATCAGTTGCGAAACAATTGGCCGCCACACTGATGACTCCATCAAAACCAAGTGCTACCAACGGCAGGGCAAGATGGTCGTCGCCGCTCAACAATAAAAAACCTTCCGGCCTGCTTTTACAAAGGTGCATGCATTGGATCATGTTGCCACTAGCCTCTTTGGTACCGATTATATTTTTGAAATCAGCAGCCAGTCTAAAGGTAGTTTCCGGCGTTATGTTGCTCATGGTACGTCCAGGCACGTTGTACAGTATGATATTCCTTTCGGTACAGCGTGCAATGGCTGCGTAGTGCTGATAAATACCTTCCTGTGTGGGCTTATTATAGTAAGGGCTCACGCTCAAAACAGCTTCGACACCCTCCAGGGGCCAGGTTTGTATTTTATGAATAACTTCCTTGGTATGGTTACCACCTATGCCCGCCACCACAGGAATACGTCCATTTACTTTCTGAACGGTATGCTTCAGAATAGCCATCTTTTCTTCTTCGGTAAGGGTCGTCGTTTCGCCGGTGGTTCCCAGCGTAACAATGTAGTTCACCCTGCCATGGATTACATATTCCAGCACCCGATCGAGGGCATCATAATCTACGGTAAAATCACTTTTGAAAGGAGTAATGATGGCGACACCCACTCCGGATAATACGTTCATTTCTTCATTATGTTTTATGTCGGTTTCCCAATGCGGGGTTCAAAAAAATCAGGAAAAACATTAGTTGCTTACTTCATCAAAAAAGCCCATCCGGCCAAATTTATCAATTCGCTGACTAACTCTTTCCTGTGGAGGGATTTGTTGCAATTCTGCAATCAGGGGCAATAAATAGGCCTTTAATAGCTGTCCGGCTTCATCATAATCCCAGTGAGCTCCACCTATTGGTTCAGGAACTACCCCATCTACCAGGCCAAATTCCAGCATATGATCAGAAGTCAGTTTTAATTGTTCGGCTGCCACTTCCTTTTTATCCCAACTACGCCAAAGGATTGAACTACAACTTTCGGGGCTGATAACGGTATACCAGGTATTTTGCAACATCAGGACTTTATCTCCTACCCCAATACCCATGGCGCCGCCACTTGCCCCTTCTCCTATCACTACACAAATCACAGGTACTTTCAGGCGAATCATTTCATAAATGTTTCGGGCAATGGCTTCTCCCTGACCTCTTTCCTCGGCTTCAATGCCGGGAAAAGCACCCGGTGTATCCACCAGCGTAACTATGGGAATATTGAATTTTTCCGCCAATTTCATCAACCGAAGTGCTTTTCGGTATCCTTCCGGATTGGCCATACCAAAATTGCGTTGCTGCCTCATTTTGGTATTGATGCCTTTCTGCTGACCTACTATCATGATGGTCTGCTCCCCAAGTTTGGCAAGGCCGCCAATCATGGCTTTGTCATCGCGGATATTTCGATCTCCATGCAGTTCCACAAAGTCGGTACACATTTTATCGATGTACTTCAAGGTGTAAGGACGATCCGGATGCCGGCTCAACTGCACTTTTTGCCAGCTAGTCAAGTGATCGGTTATATCCCTGCGCTTCTCCAAAATGCTTGCTTCGAGCTCAGCAAGGATGGGTTTATAATCAATCTTGAGGTTTTTATCAGCAGCTTTCCTTGTCGCTTCTATTTCTTCGAATAATTCCTTTATGGGCGTTTCAAAATCGAGAAACTGCCTGTTGGGGTACATTGGCATGCCAATTATTTTTTTTGAAAAAAATGATTTTTTCCCAAAAGTGGGAAATGCAAATGTAAAGGTTGCCGGCAATCCTAAAACATAGAAAATATTTTAACAGGAATTAGCGACGCATTATCCATGGTTCCGGGTTAATGGTACCACTTTCTGTATCTAACTGAAGCGTTACTTCTCCCTCTCCGTAGTCATTAACACCAGCCTTGCCAATTACCTGTCCTGTTTTCACGATTTGCCCACGTGTGACATTGGCGGAAGCCAAGCTACCGTAAGTGGTAAAGTACCGGCCATGCTTGATCATAATAATTTTGTGGTTACCAACATTAAATACGGAGCTTACTTCCCCATCAAAAATAGATTTTACGTTGGAACCCACATTGGTTTCAAATGAAAGTCCCTCACTAATCCAATTGAGATCCCGCATTTTTGCAGGTATCGTGTTTTTTCCAAAATGTAAAGTAATCTCCCCTTTTTCAACCGGCCAGGGTAGCCGGCCTTTATTTTCTTCAAATTTCTTGGAAACCAAAACGACTTCTGGAGCACTTTCCAAAACACTGACCGTACGATTGGTAACGGGCTCCGGAGCGGGTTCTTTTTTAACTACCGGGGCTATTGGCTCGGGGGCTTTACCGCTTGCCACAAGTTTCGCATCTTCCGCTTTCTTTTTTGCCGCCGCTTCGTCTGCTTCCTTTTTACGGGCGGCAACGAGCGCTCTTTCTGCCCTTATGGCCTCATCTTTCTCCCTTTTAATTACCGCTGCAATAGCTGCCTGTATCTGTTTTCTTTCCCGGTCTTTATTAGCAAACATTTTTGTTAGCTCGGTTTCCCGGGATTGAATCTGTGACACTACCACATCCTTTTCTTTTTTCTCTTTTTCCAGTTCGCCCATTTGTTCTGCCTGCATTTCAACTGCGCCAAATTTTTCTTTTCTTTTGGTACTCAACGAAGCAATTTTATCGCTCAGGTCTTTATTGGCATTCAAAATATCGCTGGCCTTTTGTTCCCGGAAACTGCGATAGGTTTTCAGGTATGAAAGCCGTCGCAGAGCATCGCTGAAATTGGAAGAAGAAAAAATAAAATTCAGGAAATCGTAATTGCTGCGGTTTTTATAGGCGTACACAATACTTTGTCCGTATTGTTCTTTCAGCACTGTCAGTTCTTTTTTCAAGGTGTCGATATCCCGGTAGGTTTTTAAAATTTCCCGCTCCACCATCCACACTTCGGTTTTCATATTATGGATCACCTGATTACGCATAGTAATTTTTCGCTCTACCTGCCTCAGATCACCCAACGATTTCCGTTTGCTTGCTTTGGTATCCTCTAAGTCTTTTTTTACCACATCAATTTCCTTTAAAAGGGATTGTGTTTTGCGTTGCAGTTCTTCTTTGGTGGGTTGTTGCGCCTGCAAACCAAACGCAAAAATTACCAAAAAAACCAGGCTGAATATTTTTTTTATCATCATGGACGGGAATTTTTCGGAAAAGGAAGGAGAAATATCATTTTCTGAACGAGCAAATTATGCAATTATTTTACTTTATAACTTTTAGGAATGTTAAATGGGAAACTCACAGTTTCATTGAAAGTGACTTGTTTATAATCCAAAAGGATCTTTAATTGATTTTTTTCCTGTACAGTAATGGCTCTTTGCTCGCTAAAACTCCTGTTTTGGTTCTGCACATAACCATCAAACCAGATTTCAATTTTACGATTGCTTTCCGGATCATTATCTTCAATAGCACTGTATAAAATGGTATTTCTGAGCGTATCCATTCTTAATTGGTGGTTAAAAGTGGCTCCTTTGCTGGTGGCCGAAAAACCCTTGCTATCAGCTTTGTAGCTAATGATGGTATCTGAAAAATAAACGGGATTTCCTACTAATATATCCTGCAAAGCATAAAAATCAACGGGTAATTTGGTAATTTCCTGCAGCGACGCAATACTTTTGTAAGAAACTGTTTTTCCAAGTTTATCCATTATGATAACTGAGTCGGGATGAATCTCTGCCCTAAACCCTTCCACACCAAGCGCGCCGGTAAGCGAAATCCAGATTAAACTATCCTTTTGTATGCGGATATAGGCGGTGGCATTCTGACTTTTGCCGGCATCATCACTAAAATCAACTTTTACTTTGGAAGTAAAAGTCTGAAAATCGATGATACTGCTTTTTACCTTCGCCATAATAGCCTCAATGGCGCCCGATGAATCGCTTGCAACCGCGGCATCCACGAGTACCGGGGCCGCTTCAATAGTGTCCCTCCCAGAAATATTGGCATGTTTGGTCTGGGTAATCCGGGTAGAACGGCAGGCTACAAGCGTAAGCAGACAGCACACTAAAAGAAATCCTCTTGAGATATATAGATTATTTTTTTTCATGATTTTTTATTGAGTACCGCTATGTCCAAAACCACCTTCCCCTCTGTCTGTTTCAGACAGCACTTCCTGCACCTCCCACTGGATAGCAGTTACCGGTTGAAAAACAATTTGTGCTAACCGATCTCCGGGTTGTATCACCTGAACTTCCTTACTTAAATTAATAAGCAATACACGGATTTCTCCCCGATAATCGCTGTCAATGGTTCCCGGTGAGTTCAAACAGGTAAGCCCTTGCTTAAGAGCCAGGCCGCTTCTTGGCCGGACTTGCCCTTCAAATCCTGCTGGTATGGCCACAAACAATCCTGTTGGAACCAAAAATCTTTCCATGGGGCCCAATTTAAGAGGTTCAGTTATGTTTGCGCGAATATCTAATCCCGATGAACCTGCCGTAGCGTAGGCCGGAAGTGGATTATTGCTTTCGTTTCTTATGGGAATTTTTACCACTTGTTGCATACCCATTCTTCTGATATTTATTTTTTATAGCTTTAAGAAAAATAAATGCTTATTGTCCCTGTTTCATTAACAGAACCGAAGCCGTAGCTACCACGCCTTCTTCCCTACCGGTAAAACCCATGGTTTCGGTAGTGGTGGCCTTTATAGAAACATCTTCGATGGTCACTCCAAGAATGTCGGCAATGCATTGTTGCATGGCCGGCACAAAAGGCTTGATTTTTGGTTTTTCCAAACAAAGAGATGCATCTACATTGACAATTACATAGCCCCGTTTGCTGATGAGGTCTTTTGAACGTTGCAACAGGATTTTGCTGTCAATGTTTTTATACGCAGAATCTGTATCTGGGAAATGGGTACCTATGTCTCCAAGGGCAAGGGCACCCAACAGGGCATCGCAAATGGCATGCAACACTACATCTGCATCGCTATGGCCTAAAGCACCCTTGTAATGTGGGATTTTAACTCCTCCAAGCCACAAATCGCGACCCTCGACCAACTGATGAAAATCAATACCACTCCCGATTCTATACATGAATTTGTTATTTTATGCAAAAAGCGAAGGTAACTCCCTTCGCTTTTTGCAAATGTGAATATTTCTCTACAAATCCACGTTCCATTATTGAGCGGGATCGAGGTCGAAGCTCAGGCAAAACCGCAATGTATTGCTCAGCGGGTTTCGGTTTGTGCCAGAACCACTTGGTACGAGATAGCTGAAGTCAAGCATAAATGTATTGTATTTGATGCCAAAACCAGCAGTCAGATATTTACGATTTCCTTTGTTGGGGTTTTCGAAAAAATAACCAGCACGAACAAAAAATTGCTCCTGATAGCTGTATTCTGCACCTGCACTGATGGTAAATTCCTGCATTTCTTCGCTAAAACCGCCTGGCGCATCGCCAAAAGAACTGAACCAACTTTGAACGACCCCTTTATTGCGGTATTCAAACAGAGCTTGCTCGTCTACATCGTTGTCTCCGGTTATCCTTGGAGGAGTAGGCACCATGAGCTTGTTCAGATCGAGCCCAAACATCAGTTTGTTCTGCTCATCAAAAACGGAGGTATGGCTTACACCCAATCCAAGATTAGCCGGGATATAATCTCTTTCTGTATTGTTATTGGTATATCCGATTTTACCACCGAGGTTACTCATTACGGCTCCTAAACGCAATCCTTTTCCAATTTCACTGGTTCCATCATAAAACAGGGAAATATCTCCGGCAACCGTTGTACCAGCGCGATAATCTACCCCGCTGTTACTCGGTAGTCCTCTTGCAAGGTTACTATTAATGTAGCGCAAAGCGGCACCTACTGCAAGCTTTTCGCTCAGCTTACGGCTATATCCAAGGTCTACGGCAAGCTCTGTAGGTTTTCCGGTACTCAGTGGGTTGCCAAAAAAGTCGGTAAACTGAATATCCCCGAGATTGAAAAACCGGAATGAACCGGAGAAGGCACTTTGTTCGTCAGGCTTATAGTAACCTGCAAGTGAAGCCAGAAAAACATCTCCCACACCAATATCTTTCAACCAGGGAGTATAAGTTACGGCTATTCCACTTTTACTGGTATTAAAAGGTGTTTTTGCAAGATTCCAGAACATATTGTTAACGTCTGGAGAAGTAGCCAAACCAAGGTCTCCCATGCCGCCAGCCCGGGCATCCGGACTGATTCTCAGGAAAGGGACAGCAGAGGTTACCACATTAATGCTGTTGGCATTATTTTGAGCATTGCCAACAAAAACTGTGGAAAGGGCAAGCAAGGTACTTATGCCACGAAGGTTAAATCTCATGTTTTTTTTCGTATTTGATAATAACAGATCACAACCAACTTTTACGAGATAAAAGATTGATTATCAATTAAAATTTACAATAGGTACATTTTTAACCAATAGGCTTCTTGTTTTGCGATCTGTTTGCAGACCTCAAATATAAGCAGGGGATTAATTTTTCGGGTATTTTTTTACCAAACTACTTCAGAAAATTTTTTAATGTTGGTGAACGCTTAGGAAAAATATATGACGCAAAAAGGAATTTTTGAATACCTGCGTTCCTTTTTTCAGATCGGAAAAAACAGAATAACCTGAGAATATAATAACCTTGAAGATATAATTTGAGCCTTTTACTGAGTCTGTGGCACCTTTGAACCAAATATCAGCCATTCCGTTACCTTTACTCTCAGTTTAATTAAAAACCAAACGATTTTGTCTTTCCTTTTTAACCTAAAAGGAAAAGTGTATAAAAAATTATATGATCAACGATATCAAAAAAATTCCGATTGGTAAATTAGGTTATGGTTTTATTGATGCCAGCGAGCTACCCGAAGGCAAGGATGAATATTACCTGCGTAATCTGCAAAACAGAAACGGAATTGATTACAGACAACTTAGCGCCTACGAAATAGAAGTTTTGGTAAGAAATGGCAATACAAGCGATAACTGGAACAATATCCTGGTTAGTGATGCCTTTACACCGGAACTGGTAAAAAGCTGTAAGTTTTTTGGATTGGTACGCATTGGCAAACTGGAACCTTATTTTCTGGAATACAGTCGTTTGAAAGTGCCAGTAGGTTTATACCGGAGTACGATTATCAGTTGCGACTTCGGTGATAATGTAGGGGTAGATAATGTAAATTACATGAGTCATTACATTCTTGGCAGCGAAACCATCATTGTGAATGTAAACGAACTAATGACAACCCCTCATGCCAAATTTGGGATTGGTATCTTAAAAAATGGTGAACCGGAAGATATCCGCATCTGGATGGAACTCTCCAATGAGAATGGTGGTAGACGTGTTATTCCTTTTAATGGTATGTTGCCGGGCGATGCCTGGCTATGGAGCAAATACAGAGATAATGAACCGCTTTTAGAAAAATTTAAAGAGTTTACCGAGAACCAGTTTGACACCAAAAGAGGATACTATGGTAAGGTAGGTGACCGAACGGTCATAAAAAACTGCGCTATTGTAAAAGATGTATGGATTGGCAGTGATGCCTATCTGAAAGGAGCCAATAAATTGAAAAACCTGACCATTAACTCCAAGCCAGGTGCCAAAACCCAGATTGGCGAAGGATGTGAAATGGTAAATGGAATTGTAGGCTTTGGATGCCGGGCTTTTTATGGGGTAAAAGCCGTTCGCTTTGTAATGAGCAACAATTCACAATTGAAATATGGAGCCCGGTTGATTAATGCCTATCTTGGCGATAACTCTACCATTAGTTGCTGCGAGGTACTTAATTCATTGATTTTCCCTTCGCATGAGCAACACCACAACAATAGCTTTTTATGTGCCTCGGTGGTAATGGGACAAAGTAATATGGCAGCGGGCGCCACCATTGGCAGCAACCATAACAGCCGGGCCAATGATGGAGAAATTGTGGCAAATCGTGGTTTTTGGCCTGGCTTATGTGTCAGCCTGAAGCATAACTCCAGATTTGCGAGTTTTACCATAATTTCAAAAGGCGATTATCCTGCTGAACTCGATATCCCCATGCCCTTTTCGCTGGTCAGTCAAAATCTTGCAACTGATGAGCTCCTTATCATGCCGGCCTATTGGTTCCTATATAATACGTATGCACTTGGACGAAACGAATGGAAATATACCAATCGCGACAAAAGAACTGATAAAATCCAGCATCTGGAATTTGAGTTTTTGGCACCTGATACCATTAATGAAATACTGAATGCCATAGAACTGCTTGAAAAACTAACCGGGATGGCCTTAGCCAGAAAAGAAGGAAGCCAGCAAGCAGAGGACAATACCTATATAAAATCAGGTAAAAAAATATTGGAGCAACAGCCAGACCTAGCAGCTTCGTTAGAAATACTGGCCCCAAACTTTGAAAATACGAAAAGAAAAGTACGCATCATAAAAGCAGTTGAAGCTTATGAAGTGTATAAAAGGCTGCTGAATTATTATGCTTGTAAGCAACTCCTGAACTGGTGTAGTTTGCACAAAATTTCCTCACTGAAAGAAATGCAATCGGCTCTTCCTGCCCGCATAAAGCTGAATCAATGGTTGAATATTGGGGGACAAATGATTCCCGCTGAAGATGTGAAAAAAGCCCTTCAACTGGTTACTAAAGGTGGTATTGACAGTTGGGATGATTTACATAACTGGTATCTTGAGGAAGGAGAAAGCTATGCCGAAAAGAAAACCTGGCATGCCTTGGCTGCTTTTAAAAAATTAACTGGCTTACAACTTTATGATTTAGACAGTGAAACCCTTCGGAATTTAATTGAGGAAGCCTACCAAACCAGAAAATGGCTATCGGAAAAAGTATATGAAAGCAGGGCCAAGGATTATGAAAATCCCTTCAAGAAGATGTTGTACGATAATGAAGAAGAGATGAAAGCAGTTATTGGATCAATGGAGGATAATGAGTACCTCCAATTTGAAAAGGAAGACCTTGCTGCCTTTAAAACCAAAATAAACAACTGGAAAAAAAAGTTGAAATAATATCTTTACTAAACGGGTTGTAATTACCGATTAAAAAATAAACATGGCAGTACAAGATAAATTAAAAGTGGGCATCTTTGGAGTCGGTCATCTGGGTAAGTTTCATGTAAACAACTGGCTACAGATTGAGGAAGCCGAGATCACAGGCTTTTACGACCCTAATGAAGAACAGGCAGCCTTCGCCATAAAGGAATATGGCATTAAGCGCTATACCAATATGGATGAACTGATAGAAGACAGTCAGGCCATTGACATTATTGCCCCCACCAATATCCACTACGAGATTGCGTCAAAGGCTCTCCGTAAGTCAAGGCATGTTTTTGTAGAAAAACCACTGGCAGCAACCATGGGGGAGGCCCGGGAGATTGTACAACTGGCAAAAGAAGCAAGGGTAAAGGTACAGGTAGGCCACGTAGAGCGATTTAACCCTGCCTATCTCGCAGCTATGCAATATACGCAGCAACCCATGTTTGTGGAGGTTCACCGGCTGGCACAGTTTAACCCAAGAGGCACCGAAGTAAGTGTTATCCTCGACTTAATGATTCACGATATTGATATTTTATTGAGCCTCGTTAAAAGCCCGGTTAAGAATATTTATGCCAGCGGCGTGGCCGTAATGACCGACACCCCGGACATTGCAAATGTCCGCATTGAATTCAATAACGGCTGTGTGGCCAACCTCACTAGTAGCCGGATCAGTATGAAGAAAATGAGAAAGATCCGGATCTTTCAAAAAGACGCTTATATAGGTATTGATCTGCTGGCAAAAAAAACAGAGATTATCAAACTGAAGGAACCCTCTGATAAGGATGTTTTTTCTTTTGATCTTGAAACACCAAAAGGAATCAAAACCATTGCCATTGCCAATCCCGGGATCAAAGAAAATAATGCCATCAAAATGGAACTAGAATCTTTTGTGAGCTCGATATTATCTGACAAACAAACGGCTGTTTCGGAAGTAGATGGTTTTTTAGCTATGGAAGTAGCGCATTTGATTTTAGAAAAAATTTCTTCCACCTCCATCCTTGAAAAATAAGGAATCCTGACTGTGAACCGACCCTGGACCATAAACCGCTATGTTATTACGGATTTTATTTTATCCGTTCTGGTCTGGGCATTGTTTTTTGGTTGGCGGCAATACCTGATTTACAAGGAAATTTTTACAGATTCCTTTACCGCAGAACCGATTTTCGCCATTGGGATTGTGGTTGTTCCCTTATTCTGGCTCTCCTTGTATTTGTTAGCAGGGCATTACAGCAAGGGGCTTTATGAAAAATCAAGATTGCAAGAACTTACTCAAGTGGTTTTTGTGAACCTGCTTGGTGTCCTTGTACTATTTTTCCTTTTATTGCTTGATGATATTGAAACCACCATTGAGATCAGCTATTATTATAAAGTCTTTATCAGCCTGTTTGCCTTTCAAACGCTGGCTATTCTTGCAGGCCGTTTTTTTTGGCTTGGACTTGTAAAAAAACAGCTTGCGACGGGCGAATCCGGATTTCATATTTTATTGATTGGAAACGGAGCAAAAGCCCTGAAAGCTTTTAAGGCTATAGAGGCAGATGCAGCAATTACCGGTTGGCATTGCATAGGCTACCTCGGCGAAGAACGGTCTGATAAAACAGGGACCCTTCGTTCCCTACCCCGGCTGGGTAAAGTAGCAGAAGTGGCGGAGGTAGTAAAAAAACAAGCAGTTGATAAGGTGGTGATAGCAGAAGAACATCCGGAAGAAGCTATGTTGGAAATCATCAGCTTGCTCTCCGAGATGGATATTGATATTTTGCTGATGCCTGCAATTCTGGATATAATAACCGGATCGGTAAAAAGCAGCAATGTGGTTAACAGCCAATTGATTGAATTGCAAACCAACCCCATGGAAGGCTGGCAGCAAAACACCAAACGATTATTGGATGTTTGTATCAGTGTCATCGCAGGATTGCTCCTTGTTCCACTGATGCTTTTTGCAGCGCTTCGGGTGCGGTTTTCAGGCTCTGGCCCCATCCTTTACCGGCAGGAACGCATAGGCATAAAAGGCCGGCCCTTTTATATTCTCAAATTCAGATCAATGGTTCAGGATGCTGAACCGGAAGGCCCTGCGCTAAGTTCAGAAAATGATCCAAGAATTACTAAATGGGGCAAAATTATGCGAAAATGGCGGTTGGACGAATTGCCTCAACTTTGGAACATTTTGCGGGGAGAAATGAGCCTTATTGGTCCGAGACCGGAACGAGCATTTTATATTGAAAAAATAAAAAAGATAAATCCGTATTATAGTTTGTTGCTCAAAGTAAAACCTGGGCTTACGAGCTGGGGCATGGTACAGTTTGGCTATGCAAGCAATGTTGCGGAAATGACCGAACGCATGGAATACGATTTGATTTATATTGAAAATGCATCTCTATTTCTCGATCTGAAAATCATGATACATACCTTATATATTATCTGGAAAGGAAAAGGAAAATAAAATTTCGTAACCTTATATTAAAAAAAAAATAATCAGTTCAATTGACTTCTGAAAAAAAGAAAATAGCAATAATTG
>JBBQXO010000068.1:0-23116 GCA_038209595.1 Chitinophagales bacterium | reverse complement strand
TTTTAAATACGGATCCTCGTCGGGATATAAATTACATGCCAATGGAAATTCCTGCCAAACCAATATGCCATATTCATCGCACAAATCAAAGAAAGATTCTTTGTTGGTAACGCCGCCACCCCATACCCTGAAAATATTCATGTTGGCGGTTTTGGCTAATTTTATTTGTGCTTCGTAAGTTGCTTTGGTGGCAAGCCCCATAAAAATTTCGGGGTGTACCCAGTTAGTTCCTTTGGCAAAAATAACTTTTCCATTTACTTCAAAAGTGGCGGGTGCTACAGAGCGGCTTTTTGGAAACATTTGTGGCTCGTCCCAACCGCCTTGGCCCATCACTACTTTAATATTTCTAAATCCTAATGCACTTTCTTTGCTATCTGTTACTGTTCCATTATTGCTGATGGTAATGCTGCTGCTGTATAGATTTTGTTTGCCATAGCCGTTGGGCCACCACAGTTGGACGTTGCTGATACTGTCGTCTATTATTGGATTATCAGAAGCAAAGCTGCCCTTTTTGGATAAGACTGTTTTACCATCTGGAGCTTTTATCGTCCAAACATAATTGGTACCTTTTATGGCGTTGCCTTCTACCACCGCTTGAAGGGTTGCTTTATCTAATTCGGTGTTTAGTTCGTATTTCACCCATACGTCTTTTAGGTGGCTTTCATTGCGGATGTCGAGAAATGTTTCATCCCAAATGCCCCTGGTTATCAACCGTGGATGCCAGTCCCAGCCATAACTAACCGCAGGCTTTACACTTTTCCGGGCATTGTCCCGGTAATGCGCTGTGGTGTTTCTGCTTCCCGGTACAGTTGGCACTGGAAATAAAGTAATCGTCAATTCATTCTGTGCTTTTAGTTTGTCAGTAAGATCAATATCTACATACGTAAACATACCTTCCTGTTCATGAATATTTTCTCCATTCAGGTAAATGACAAACTGGTAGTCGATGCCTTTGCTATGAAAGTATATTTTTTTGCCTGCTTCTATTTTTGGTTTTGCAAAAGAGGTTTTATAGGTAAAATATTGATTTTCCATCCAGGTAAATTGTTCAAAATTATTCCCAAACCAATACGGTTGTTTGTAGTTTTCTGCTTTCATCACATCTAACTGCACCGCACCCGGAACGATGGAGGGCATCCATTTTAATGGTTTGTCATTGATAGATTTGTGGTAACCAATTTGCCATTGCAGGGCTTGTTTGTTTTGGGTAAATGCACTTTGTGAAATAGTTATGATTGCAAGTAAACCTAAAAATATTTTTTTCATATTGATAAAACGATAGTTTTGTAAAGCAGTGAAATAATTAGACTATTTTTTTCTAGCTTTAGCATGTTCAATAAAGATTAAAAGATGTTTTATTAGCGAAATATTAAAAGGTGCTAATCTCGGATTTTTTTCTTTTCCCAGACATGATTCCAAACTAATTGGTTGAGCCAAATGGCTAGCTCCACAATGTCCAATATTTCCTTAAATGCACTATACTGTACTATCCTGTTAAGTGGAGAAATATGGTGTTCAGCGTTTCCCCGATTATATTCCTAAATTAAAGAAATGGTTTAATCAGGGGTTAAAGGAGCGGATTCAATTCGTTATTCTTATTCTGGTGTAGGGCTAATGGTTGTCCAGCCTCCATCCACAACCAAACTTTGGCCGGTAATTTGCCTCGAAGCAGGTGAAAGTAAAAACAACGCTGCGTTTGCAATATCGCTTATACTTGCCGGCCGGCCCATTGGAGTGGCTGCCGACCATCCGTTTATATAATCATCAAACGAAAGCGTGCGTTCCGTAATGGTTGCACCCGGGGCAATGGTATTGATGGTAATTTGGTACTGAGATAGTTCTACTACCAGGTTTTTGGCAAGCATTTCCAGGCCTGCTTTTGTCATGGCATAGGCTGCCAGGTCTTTATGTGCCTGATGGGCAACTACACTGCTCATCAATAATATGCTACCTCCTTTTTTTTGCTGCCTCATTTGTTTGGCAGCAGCTTGTGTTAAAAAAAAGCTGCCACCCAGGTTCAATTCGATTACACTGTTAAAGGCAGCTTTTGTGTAATCGAAAAAATTGCCATATAAAGAAAGTCCGGCATTGGCTACTGCGAGGGTGAGGCACCCGAAGTGCTGTACCGCCTTTTCCACCATTCCATAAATAAATGCTACGTCTTTGGCATCGCCATGAAGGGGAATGCAGGTGCCATTTTCTTTTACTATTTTTTCGGCGGCAAGGTTGGCCAATGCTTCATCCACATCATTTAAAATGACGGATGCACCCTGCAGGGCAAGCTGCCGGGCTATCTCAAAACCTATACCCTGACCAGCTCCGGTAACAATGGCAACTTCGTTGGTGAAAATCTTATTAGTCATCGGATGGTTTTTTTATTGCATTAATGAGAATCATTACTTACCTCGCTGCCTGAACATCCCCTTAAAAAGTCGAAATCTGCTCCAAGATGTGCCTGTTGCACATGTTGCTGATAAAGGTTTACATAGCCTCTCGGCTGTAGTTTGTTCATTGCGGGCAATTGTTCCTTTCGCTCATTTATTTCCTCATCGGATAAATGTAGGTGCAATGTTTTATTGGTAACATCCAGCGTAATGGTATCTCCATCCTGCACTACAGCCAGTGTACCTCCAATGGCTGCTTCCGGCGATACATGGAGTACTACGGTTCCAAAGCCGGTGCCACTCATTCTGCCATCCGAAATTCTTACCAGGTCGGTTATGCCTTTATCCAGTAATTTTTTTGGCAGCGCCATATTGCCTACTTCGGGCATGCCGGGATATCCTTTTGGTCCAACGTTTTTTAATACCAACACACTGTTTTCATCGATGTCTAAAAGCGGGTCATCTATTTTAATTTTGTAATGGTCTATATCTTCAAATACAATTGCTTTTCCGGTATGCTGCATCAAATGTGCACTGGCCGCAGATGGTTTTATTACAGCCCCATTTTCACACAAATTACCTTTTAAAACAACTACGCCCGACACCGGGTTAAATGGGTTTTCTACTGTTCCGATTACATCTGTGTTATAACATGCTGCCTGCTCGTAATTTTGCTGTATGGTATTGCCATTTACCGTGATGCAATCATTGTGTAAAAATTGATGCAGTTCTTTTAGGATGGCTGGCAGGCCACCTGCATAATATAAGTCTTCCATAAAATGCTTGCCCGATGGTTGCACATTGGCAAGTAAAGGAACATTGTTGGCGATATTATTAAATTCATCCAATGTAAGATCCACACCTATTCTTCCGGCAATGGCCAATAAATGAATTACAAAATTGGTGGAGCCTCCAATGGCGGTATTGGCAATGATGGCATTCTCAAAGGCGGCTCTTGTAAGCACATCCGACATCCTTAAATTTTCTTTCACCATTTCTACTATCCGCATACCCGACAAATGTGCCAGTACTTTCCTGTTGGCATCAACCGCAGGTATGGCTGCATTACCGGGCAAACTTAGCCCCAGCGACTCTACCATACAAGCCATGGTAGACGCCGTGCCCATTACGGCACAGTGGCCTGCGCTGCGACACATACCCGATTCCATAGCAAGCATTTCTTCCTGGCTGACTTCACCGGCCCTATGTGCATCATTCAATCGCCACACATCTGATGTGCCAATATCATTACCTTTGTGTTTACCGGTAAGCATGGGTCCGCCGCTTACAACGATGGTGGGAATATTTACGCTTGCCGCACCCATTACAAGTGAGGGCGTTGTTTTATCGCAGCCGCATAATAGCACAACGCCATCCATCGGGTTGCCCCGGATACTTTCTTCTACATCCATACTGGCCAGGTTGCGAAACAACATGGCTGTTGGCTTTAATAATGTTTCTCCCAGCGACATTACCGGAAACTCCACGGGAAATCCACCCGCCTCATAAATGCCATTTTTTACGCTTTGTGCCAATTCCCTGAAATGTCCGTTACACGGTGTAAGTTCACTCCAGGTGTTACAAATGCCAATTACAGGCCGTCCATCAAATTCATGTGATGGCGTGCCCTGATTTTTCATCCAGGCACGGTATATAAAACCATCTTTGCCGGTGCGTCCAAACCAATTAGTGCTTCTTAATTTATTTGTAGCCATAGTTTTTTTTCGTTAAACATGCAATATCTCAATCATAGGAAGTAAAATTACAATGATTTAAATTTTCTTTTACACAAGTATTTAATATTTCGTATTTTTAAGTGAAAAGAAATTTACTTGCTTTGTTACCCTTACATTTTTTTTTATTAACTAAAGGAAAGATTGGCAGCAAAATATTTTAATTCAATAATGTTATTGGGTATAGGTATTTTATTCCAGCTTGAATGAATGGCCAAAGCGGCACCCACTGAAGATGCTTGTGCCATGGATGCAGCAAATATTTCTATTCCTTTAAAATGAATGGCCAGCAAATTCATGTAAATGTTATTTTTGCTGAAACCGCCATCTACAAATATCCTTTTGGTACTATCGCCTTCCAGAATGAGTGAGGTTGAAATAAATTGTTGCTTTACAATATCCAACATTAATTGATGGTAAGCCTCTATATCGGTTGAAAAGTCACTAAGTTTTCTTTTTGCAAAAGCAGATTCTTTTAAATTGCTGTAATCATATTCAATTGATGGTAGATTTTCCAAATTTTTAATGATGGAATAATCAAAATTAATATTTCTGTATTGAGCGCTGTTTTTATTGAAATGGGCAGCAATTCTTTTTACCTGTTCTTCATGTTGGTGGCCTGCAAAAAGTCTGGAACCTTTTACCGGATTACCTTCAAAGCTCAAAAAACACAAGCAGTCATTTTGCAATTCGGTTGTGGTAAGGGATGATTTATTGAATGGATTTAAACTCAGGCACCAGGTACCGGTAGATATTAGAATAAATGACATTTTAAAGTTTTTAAGATAGGGTATTAAGGCCGCGGAACTATCATGTAATCCTATGCCTGCTTTAAAATGTTGATTAAAGAATGTGGCAGGGTAAGTTTGATCGCCTGCAGCAATAGGTGCCAGCTTTTCTTCTATATCTTCCTCCTTTAGCCAATGGTGATAACTGTTTTTATTAAAGTCCCATAGATTTGTATGGCACCCAATACTTGTAATATCGCTGCACATTTTTCCTGTTATAAGGTAGCTGACGTATTGTGGTAAGTGCAAGGCATATTTTAGTTCTTTAAATAGGGTTGGCTTTTCTTTTTTTAATCTGTACAGTTGCATACCGGAATTTAAACTGCCTAAAACCGGGGAGGCAGTTTGATGGGTAAAAGCTGTTTCGCCACCATATTTTTCATAAAATTCTGTTTGCAGATTTGCTGGGTATGCTTTTAAGTAACTGTACAATGGAGTAATTGGATTCCCATATTTATCTACAAAAACAAAGCTAGCTCCATAAGCTGAAAAATTTACGGCTTTAATAGCATAATCAGGATGTGCAATTACCTCTTTCAAAGAGTCATAAATACTCAAGCGAAGACTTTCGATATTTTCACATACGTCACCATCCTCATCTCTGATTTCAGTAAATCGGGCTGTTTTTTCAAAAACAATATTATATCGCTCATCAAATAGAAATAACTTTTTATTGGTTTTCCCAACATCAAATATGGCTATTACAGGTATTTTATTCAAAACATCGTTTATTTAAATAGGGGTTATTCTCATTTGTTAAAAGTTATATTATTACAAGCCGGTGGCTATATTTTTTTCGCCTCTTGCTTTGATAAGATTTTCTCTTACTTTCTTTTCTCTGAATAAGGTTAAGGGTGCCAAAGCTCCACCAGCCTGCAACCTTGCTTCTGCTACCAATGGTCTTACATCTGTTCTATAAGCATTTTGCAAAATTTCTTGAGCAGTTATTACATCATTATTTTGTTGTGCAATTTGCAATGCGTGTGTATTTACCACCAGCGCCTGCGCGTATGCTATTTGTATGGCTTCAATAGATTGCAATAAATCTTCCAACGGATCTTTAAAGTTATGACTAGCATCTATCATCCAGGCTAATCCGGTAGCGAAGTCCATCCCTTTGGCATCCATTCCTTCCATCAGTTCATTAAATATGAGGAACAACTGATAAGGATTAATACTGCCGACTGTAAGGTCATCATCCCCATATTTACTGTCATTAAAATGAAATCCGCCCAGTTTCCCTTCGTTTAAGAGCAATGCTACAATCTGCTCTATATTGGCATTGGGCAAATGATGTCCAAGGTCAACCAGTGTGTAGGCTTTATTGCCTAGTTTGTTCGCATACAACAAGGATTGGCCCCAGTCACCCACAGTCATGGAATAAAAATTAGGTTCATAAGCTTTGTACTCAACAAATATTTTCCAATCAACAGGCAGGGCTGCATAAATTTCTTGCAGGCTTTCTAATGTGTTATTAAAGGCTCTCCGGAAATTGAGCTGCCCTGGAAAACTCGAACCATCTGCCAACCATACTGTCAGCGATTTTGAACCCAACTCAACGCCCTGCTGTATCACTTCAATATTATGTGCAATTGCTTGTTTCCGTACCTCTTTATCTACATGTTGCAGTGATCCGAATTTGTAACTCAGCGGCTGGTTTTGCTGGTCTTGAAAAGTATTGGAGTTTACTGCATCAAATTGAAGCCCATAATGGGCTGACAAAGCTTTAATTTTATCTGGGTTTGAAGGAATATCCCAGGGTATGTGCAATGAAATGGCTCCGCTTGATTGGTTAAGTTGGTGTAATAATCCAATGTCTTCTATTTTCTGCTCCAGGTTTACAGGCTCTCCACCACTACTAAATCTGCCAAATCTGGTTCCACCCGTTCCTAATGCCCAACTAGGGATTGCTATTTGAAATGTCTTTAATTTTTCTATAACGGTACTTGTCCCTTCAACGGTATCCTTTAAGAATTTTGTTTTTATTTCATGTTGTTTGAGCAGCGTGGCATTGTGTTCTGCTATGTTATTTTTATCAATCAGCATACCTGTATTTTTATAAAAAATGTAGTATTTTATTATTTTAATTTTTTATTCCTTCATAGCTAATGCCCAACGAATATAGCTTTATACTAACAACTTTTCCATTTTTATTTCTTTTAAATATCACTTTCGTACCATCGGCACTTGTAAAAGTATCTTTCTCATTTTTTACTGCATCTAGTGTTCCGTTGTTTGCAAAAAGGATAGCCATAAGTTTATTGTCCTGTAATTTTATTTCAATATTTTTTATCATGCCGCCGCTGGTATTGTATGTGCCAACATAATCAGTAAGATAATTGCTGTTTTCTTCAGATACTGCTTTTGCAAATGTAAAATTGTAATTTCCTGAACCAGTCTGAACTACTACATATTCACCCTGCCTGTCCATTAATTTTATGTCTTTCATTGCTAACAGGGCTACGCCATTTTCTTCTATATCGCTTGCGTTTGCGGCAGGTAAAAAAATAGTAGCATATGTATTGGGTGGAACCACCACGGCAATAGTTATTTTATCTTTTTCTATTTTCCATCCGGCAGATGTATTTCCATAATATGTTTTTAAAGTAGCTGTTACATGGGTAAAATTATCACCAATATGAGGCATTACTTTAATATGTTTGTAGCCCACACCATTATCATAGGTATCTAAGCCTGCTACTTCTCTGTATAGCCAGTCGCCAATGGCGCCGTATGCATAGTGGTTAAAAGAGTTCATGCCCTTATTTTGAAAAGTACTGTCGGGCTTCTGTCCATCCCATCTTTCCCAAATAGTAGTGGCACCCATTTTTACAGGGTATAGCCAGGAGGGGTAGGTTTCTTGCAGCAATAATTTGTATGCCACATCTATAAAGCCAAATCGGGTAAGTACCTGACATATATAGGGGGTGCCTAAAAAACCAGTTGTAAGGTGGTTGCCATATCCTGCTATATTATCTGCCAGACGCTGTGCTGCCTTCATCCTTTGTGCCTGGGGCAGCATATCAAAATTTAATGCCAATACATACGCTGTTTGTGTGCCAGACACCAGCCGTCCGTTAGCAGTTACATATTCTTTATTAAAAGCATTTTTTATTGTCGCAAGCAAGTCGCTGTATTTTTTTACATCAACCATATTGCCCAGCACGGTCGCTGCATTTATAAGCAACTGTGTTGAATGGGCGTAAAAACATTGGGCTATTAAAAATTTATCTGTTACGGCGGCAGTGCCACTCAGATCGTCGCTTGGTGTGTAAAATAACCAATCGCCAAAATGCCATCCTGTATTCCATAAGGTTTCCTGTGTTACTTTGCTGATGCTTTCAATGTATGCCTTCATACTGTTGTATTGGCGTTTCAATAATTGTTTATCTCCATAAGCCAGGTACATGTTCCAGGGTGCAATGGTTGCCGCATCACTCCAGCCGGCACTGTTGCCGCCTGCCCCCAGCACATTGGGTATCACATGCGGTACCACGCCATCAATTTGCTCAGCCTCTAAATCTAATAGCCATTTTGCAAAAAAATTATTAACGTTCATATTAAAAGTCGCAGTACGGCTAAATGCCTGTGCATCTCCAGTCCAGCCCAGGCGTTCATCCCGTTGCGGGCAGTCTGTTGGAATATCAATAAAATTTCCCCGCTGTCCCCATTCTATATTATGCTGTAGTTGGTTTATTAATACATTGTCTGTTGTAAACGTTCCGGTTTTTTCCATGTCGGAATACAGGGCTACAGCCTCAAAATCGGAAGGATTTAATGCGCCATCAATGCCCTCCACTTTAATGTATCTGAAGCCCTGCCATGTAAAATGTGGTTCAAAAATTTCTTGTATCTCACCGGCAAGTATATATTTATTTTGTGCCTTTGCCGCCCGTAAGTTTTCTGTATAAAAATTGCCTGCTTTGTCCAGTACTTCGGCATGGGATAAGGTAACCGTATCGCCTTTGTTACCTTTTACTTTTACAACGACCCACCCCACTAAGTTTTGTCCAAAGTCTATTACCTTTTCGCCAGAAGGCGTAGTAATTATTTTTTTTGGCTTAAACTTTTCTTGTTTTTTTACTAACTCATTTCGGGTAGCTATTAAATTGTTTTTTGTGTGGTTGCTTACCTTTACTGTGCTCCATTTATTGTCGTTGTAGTTGGGTAATGTCCATCCTTTTTTCTCCAGCCTTGCATCTATGGTTTCACCATTGTATATTTCTGAATATTGGATGGCGCCCGTATTTGATTTCCAGCTATCATCTGTAGCAATTATAGTTGTGCTGCCATCGGTGTAAGTAATATTTAGCTGTAGCAGCAGTGCGATATCTTTTCCATAAAAATTTGAACTTTGGACAAAGCCTATTGTACCACGATACCAGCCACTGCCTAGGGTTACAGCAATAGCATTGTTGCCATTGGCTAATAAATCAGTTACGTTATAGGTTTGATATTGCAGCCTTTTGTTGTAAGTTGTCCAGCCGGGTGTAAGGTAAGCATCTCCAATTCTTTTACCGTTAATTTGTGCTTCGTACATGCCATGTGCGGTAATGTATGCAGTGGCTGATTTTATTTTTTTGAAGACGGTAAATTCTTTTCTTAATAGGGGACTTGGGCGCAGGATAGTATCTTCTTCGTAGCCAGGTTCTATCCAGTCAGCTTTCCAGTCTGTAGTATGAAACAACGCTGTTTCAAATATTCCTTTCTCACTATAGGCAGATGGTACATTGTTATTGTCCAAAACCCTTACCTGCCAGTAATAGGTGGTGCTGCTTTGTAGCGGGGTTCCTTTGTAGCCAATCATAACAGAAGAGTCACTGTTTATTTTCCCCGTTTTCCAAACAGCAGGTTGATCTGTTGCCGTTGATGTTACAATTATTTCGTAAGCGGTTTGCAGGGTATTTCTTTTATTACTTACCAACTGCCAGCTAAATCTTGGCTGTGTTGCATCTATGCCTATAGGGTTTATCAAATTTTCTGTACGAAGCTGATGTACCGATACTTGTGCTGAACACAATAGAGCAGTAAACTGTACCAAAAACAGTTGAAGCATTTTTTTCATAAGCAATGTGCAATCGTTTTCTTTATACCTTATGTTCTTAAAACATGGAATAACTTTTTACTGACTGCAATGTGACTTTTTTTATTAGCTTAACTATACTGTACCGTACTGATTTATTTAAGTATGAAATTTTACAACATAGCAAATACCTCTCTTGTCACTTCCAATGTTTTATCAATATCCGCGTTGGTATGCGAAAAGCTCACGGAACTTTGTTTGCAGGCAATAGGAATATGATATATTCCTTTTTCAATGGAGGCTTTTCTAAAATCAACATCCATTTTAAAATCAACTGTTTCCAGTATATCGTGTAAATCCAATGGAGCCTTTTCAGCAAAATATATACAATAAGCTGAAGCGTTTTTACTGATTACCGCCGGAATACCTCTTTCATTTATTATTTGCTGTAAGCCTGTATATAGGCGGTTGCTTACCTCGTTTATTTTCTCGTAAACAGAAGGGTCTTTTAAGATTTTTAAAGTGGCAATGGCGGCTGCGGTATTAATCGGATGCGCATTATAGGTGCCAGCTATCAGCACCTTTTTATCTGCATCTGCTGTATGAAAGAGATCCAAAATCTCTTTTTTACCGCCAATAATGCCTAGAGGGTACCCATTGGCAATGGCTTTTCCAAAAACGGATAAATGTGGTGTAACACCTGCGACAGACTGATAGCCTCCTAATGCAGAACGGAAACCGGTTTTTACTTCATCAAATATGCACACGGCTCCGTTGTCTTCGCACAGTTGTATCAGTCCTTGCAGATATCCAGGCTTTGGTAATACTACGCCTACATTTTGTAAAACAGGCTCTGCCATTACACAGGCTACCGGATAACGTTTCATTACATAGGCGACGGATTCGAGGTCGTTGTAGTTTACAAGGTGTACCTTTCTTTTGGTATTTTCAGGTATTCCGGCAGATAAGGGTACAAAAGGATATTCGCCAGGGCTTACTCTTTTACCCAACTGATCTAATGATGGCATAACGGCTCTTGAAACCTCGTTGTGCCAACCATTGTAGCCGCCAATCGCTAAAATAATATCTTCTCTGCCGGTATATGCACGGCTAAGCCTGATGGCGTGTGCAGTAGCTTCGCTGCCGGTATTGGTTATCTGCAAAAGTTCCAATGCGGGGATAATTTCACATAGCATTTTTGCCAGGGTTATTTCCAATGCATTGGTACCGCTGCCATAAAGTGAACGGTCTTGTTTAATAATATCAATAACGGCATTATTTACGGCATCGAAGTTGTGGCCTAATAAGTACGGTGCAAATGCTGCATGATAATCTATGTACTCTTTCCCATTTATATCGTACAGTTTACTGCCTTTAGCCCTTTCAAATACAATAGGCGGGTTCACTTTCCTATTCAGGGATACCACCCCACCAGCAATATACCTAGCTGCCTCTTCATTATATTGCTCATGTTTTGGCAAAGTTTCTGTGATAACCATCTTTTTATATTATTTTAGCATAGTAAATACAAATATATTGTTTACAAATTTAATAATTATTTGAATACATAAAATTTGTTGAATTTTATTGATTTGTGTTAAAGGCTTGTCTTGCCTATTGGTAATAAAGAAACTGGTATAGAGGCAAGGGTAAGGGAGTAGCGGGGCTTCCGTCGGGCTAACAAGGAGAGGAAATGACAATATAAAAAGACCGCCAAAGGTGGCATCGTAAAGAAATACAAATATGAAATCCCCATGAACTGGCGTACACCTGTCTCGAATGAGAATTCCGGAACCTGCTTGCCAACAGGCAGGTCTCATTACCGCATAAGGCGGGACAGGTTTGACAAAATTAAAATACCACCAAAGGTGGTTAACTATAAAAATCCATACATGAAAGTAGATTCACTGGCACTTAAAGCATATACAGAGATTCGAAAAAAAATTCTCAGTCAACAGTTAATCGCCAACACAAGGTTGAAAGAAGATGATTGGGCTGGTAAAATAGAAGTGAGCAGAATGGCTATCAGAGAAGCATTGAACCGCTTGCTGGGTGAAGGGATGTTGACGGTAGGGGAGAAGGGGGGGTATTTTGTGAAACCCATTACGCTGGCAGACATAAACCAAATTAGGGAGATGCGTGAACTATTGGAGGTTGGAGCGTTGAAGCTTTCCTACAAAAAAATTACCGAGTCTGATATTAAGCAGCTTGAAGCCATCTGCGATGATTTTAGTTTAATGGTGAAGCAGGGTTACTATAATGGTGCTTGTGACGCCGATTTGAAATTTCATGAAACATTGATTAGATGTGCCCAAAACGATAAGCTCAATTTGCTTTATATGTCTAGCCACATACCACTTTTTCACGAAAAACTGGGCAAAGCCTTAACAGAACTGAATGATTACGAATTAACTGATAAGGAACACCGGCTGATAGTGAAGGCGTTAAAGGCGAAAAATTTAAAATTGGCCGAACAAACGATGCTTGCTCATTTTGAAAGGGGAATAACAGCAGTATTGAGTTTATAATGTCGGCA
Organism: Chitinophagales bacterium; assembly: GCA_038209595.1. Lineage (GTDB taxonomy): Bacteria > Bacteroidota > Bacteroidia > Chitinophagales > Chitinophagaceae > Phnomibacter. The sequence goes on along the minus strand of JBBQXO010000068.1, from coordinate 10,652 downwards.
TTTTTTTTGTTTCTAAGATTTTATTTTAGCTAGTAAATCGTCGCCAGGCTTTTGTCCGGCTAATTGTCCACCATCTGCAATAATCGTTTGCCCTGTAATAAAACTGCTTTCATCACTTGCTAAAAATAGGAATATGGGAGCAATCTCCTCGACTTTACCAGGTCTGTTTAGTGGGATATATTGCTTCACAAAGTTTTCAGTAAATTCTGGCGGGTCTATTTCCATACTCATTGGTGTTTGGATATAACCGGGGCAAACTGCATTAACCCTGATGCCTAAATGTGCAAGTTCTAAAGCCATGGTTTGAGTGAGCATAATTACCCCGCCTTTAGATGCATTGTAATGAGCATATCCAAATTCGCCATCCATGCCATTTTTACTTGCCATGTTTACTACAACGCCTTTGCCTCGTTTTGCCATTAATTTACAAACACATTGCGACACAAAGAACATTCCGGTAAGGTTAATATTGAGGATGTTGTTCCATTCTTGTTCCTCAATATTTAAAAAAGGTGTTTCAGAGGCAATGCCGGCATTGTTTATTAAAATGTCTATTGGTTTAATAGCGTCGACTTTAATAATGGTACCGGTTACCTGCTGTTTATTAGAAATATCAGTGGGGTATGAAAATACGGTAGCACCATTGTTAGCAAGGTTTTTTGTGGCTGTAACGAGATTTTCTTCATTATAATCCAGCAATGAAAGAGTAGCGCCTTCGACTGCAAATTGCCGGGCTATTTCAAAGCCAATACCCCTTGCACCACCAGTTATCACAACATGCTTATCTGCAAATCGTTTATTCTTTTCCATACCTTAATCGTTAAGATTTGACAATAAAACTAATGATTTTTATAATAACAATTTTATTTGCTTACATAAAAGATATAATATTGTTTACTAAAATCGCTTTAAAAGATATTTTTTACCTAAAAATTGAATTGTAATTGATGTTTAACGAAGTCCATACTTGCCAAATCTCCACAAGTAGTGGCACATTTAGCGCACAGATCATCAGGGTGGGCATGAAAGTACATTCCTGTGCCGGGTATTTTACTTTGAATAAAACTAAAAATATTCGTTTGAAAAGTTATCTTTTTGCTCTATTTATGTTATTTGTATGTACTAATTTATATAGTCAGTATAAGGTAGATTCCATGTGTGGCGCAAAAGTAAACCTTGACAAAAATGGCAAGCTTTTGGCAAGATACAAGCCAACCGTTGCTGGTGCTGCTTATTTGATTGCAGTAAAATATGCAGTGGACTTTTTAAAAAATTGTCCGGTAAGCCCCACCAATAAGTTGCCGCTATACCTTACGCACTGCTCTATGTACCGGGATGGAAAGGGTGGATTCGTAGGATCTACATGGCCACACAATCCAATAGTGGTTAATGGCGGATTGGTGCAGAGTTTAGCCATAGATTGGCGTAATTATTCCGGCGATGAATCAATGATCGATATTTCCCGTAATGTACTGGATCATCAAATTAAATATGGCACAACGCCTGTCGGTTGGGAATGGGGCGGTGTACCCTATGCAAGCTCCGAAGCCGGTGAAATAATTTACGATGGAGCCTCCAGGTTTGATACCGCTGTAACGGATGAAAATAAAGGAAGAGGAGATGGATCTTATGTATTAGAATGCGATAAGATAGGAGAAATGGGGATTTACTACGTAAAATTTTACCAGATTACGGGAGAAACTAAATATTTGGATGCAGCTCTTAATTGTGCAGATGCTTTGGCAAAACATGTAAGAGTGGGTACAAATACCCTTGGACTCAACTGGCAAAATCTTGCTTTAACCTCACCATGGCCATTTAGGGTCAGGGCTGAAAATGGGGAAGTGTTGGAAGACTATACCTCCCATGTGGTAGAAAATTTGCGCTTGTTGGATGAGTTGGTAAGAATAAAATCTGTTATAAACCTGAATAGTACGCAAGAAACCTCCTATAAAAGGGCATCGGATATTGTATGGGCCTGGTTATATTCTGTTGAAGGGCCCATAAAAACATCTATCTGGAAAGGGTATTTTGAAGACATTCGTTGGGATCCTATCAACCTCAACAGGGTTAATAATTCCCCGATGGAATTTGCACGATACCTTTTAAAAAATCCAGCACGGGATAAAGAAATCAGTACTACCATTCCATCGCTCATTTGGTGGGTAAAAAATACTTTTGGCGAAAAAGGAATGAATGCCATAAATGAACAAACAGGTTGTTATTTGCCAATGGGAAGTCATACCTCCCGCTATGCCTCTATCTGCGCCTTATGGTATGAGTACACTGGCGATAAATGGTACAAGGAGGAAGCTTTTCGTTATTTTAATCATGCTACTTACATGGCAGAACCCGATGGTGTAGTGCAAACCGGCCATAACTGGGGGGATGAAATTTGGTTTAGTGATGGTTATACGGATTATATCAGACATTTTATGGAAGGTATTGCGGCTGTACCGGAGTGGGCACCTGCCGGAGAAAACCATTTACTTAAATCAACATCCGTTGTAAAAACAATACAATATAAGGCTAATACCATTGCTTATAAAACTTTTGATAGTGCCGCCAAAGAAGTATTGCAACTTGCTGTAAAACCTGTTTCGGTTAAGGTTAAAGGCATTCCAATTAAAGAAACAAAAAATACTACAGTTGAAGGGTGGGTATGGGAGCCTCTTCCTATTGGAGGGGTATTAAAAATTAATCATCAAAATGGCGGGGATGTACTCATTAACCTTGCCTTGAAAAATTAACGATTACACATAATTAATCATATCAATATCTATCAAATTATTAAAGACTTCTACAAAAATTCACATGAAGAAATCCTTGTCATCCTGGGGGGCTTTGTTTGCTTGCAACCTGATGTGGTCTTTGCAGTTTACCTGCATTAAATTGGTGCAAGATCAGGTTGGTGCGTTTAGTACAGTATTTATTCCGATGCTATTGGCTACTGTGTTTATGTTGCCTTTTGTGTATAAAGACATTCGAAAAAACAAAAACAGAAAGATAAGTGATTTAAAAGTATTTTTTATGCTGGCCTTGCTGGGTCAGTTTCCTGCACAGGTTTTAATGACGCTTGGTACACAGCAATCTACAGCTAGCAATGGTTCTATCATAAGCCTTACGTTGCCGGTAGTTTCTGCATTGCTGGCAGTAGTGTTTTTAAAAGAAAAAATGAACAACCTGCGCTGGGTAAGTTTTGCTATTGCTATTGTGGGAGTGGTATTGTGTTCATCCAAAGATATTGTAAGTATGGATTTTAGTACACAATATATCATTGGCAATCTATTGATATTTTCAGGTATTTTAGGCAGTGGTTTTTACAATACTATTTGTAAAAAAATCGCGGAAGATTATACTGAAATGGAAATGCTTTTTTATACCTATATTTTTATGGTGGTATTGTTGTTTCCATTTGTATGGTATTACGAAGGGAATGTAATGAAAAATATTAATGCATTTACCTCTAACACCTGGATAGGGCTTTCATTGTTAACGGTATTTCATAATTTTTTATCAATGATTTTATTCTTTAAAGCATTGAAAAATTTGGAAGCCATACAGGTGGCATTATCCAATTTTCTGATCACATTTTTCGGAATACCAATTGCCGCTATCGTACTACATGAAAGACTGAGTGCTACTGCTGTTGTGGGCGGATTGCTGGTATTGGTGAGTACTATTGTAATTACCGTATGGGAATATAAACAGGCGGTGCCCAAAGCAGTTCAGGCTGATGTTTGATTTTTGTTATATGTAATTCGTGTATGGACTGGTTATTCAATTGTATGAATTGCCATGACTTTATGATTTGAAAGGGCCTTTAAAGCAGGGAGAGATTTGATGATTTAATTTAAATAAATAATTCTACAGAAATATTTTTCAATTGCATAATCGAGGTTTAAAAGCGCAGGATTTTCAAGAGCAGGTGGATAGAAGCGGAAAGTATGGTGTGGTAATTTGGCTTTGGCTTTGTGCAGTACTGGCTACGTATAGCTCCCAATAAAAATCGGTACAGGCGCAACCAAAGTTGAATAAAGTGAAAGGTTGATTACCCCAAATAAATCTTTTTTCAATAAGAAATTGAATAAAATATTGTATGATAAAATTAAGAAGCCACCAATGGTTTTATGGGGCTAATGAAACGGGTTTATTGCACAAAGGTTCGCTTAGGGCAACGGGTATTAATATGGATGATTACCATGGACAACCCGTAATAGGTATTGCCAATACCTGGAGTGAGCTTAATAACTGCAACATGAGTTTACGTGCTGTATCAGAAGAAGTGAAAAAGGGAATCAGGGAAGCTGGTGCTATTCCTCTTGAGTTTCCGGTGATATCATTGGGAGAAGAATTGATGAAACCTACAGCGGGTTTATATCGTAATTTATTATCGATGGATGTAGAGGAAAACCTGCGTTCTTATCCAATCGATGGCGTAATATTATTAGGGAATTGTGACAAAACAGTACCTGGTTTATTGATGGGGGCCGTGAGTGCCAATTTGCCAACGTTACAATTAAATGCCGGGCCCAAAAAAGCAGGTGTACACAAAGGGCAACGCCTCGGCAGCGGCACAGACTTATGGAAATACTGGGATGAATTAAGAACCGGCGGTATTGATACCGCAGAATGGGAAGAGATAGGAAAAGCACTTAGTTGCGGCTTCGGTAGTTGCAACACCATGGGTACAGCAAGCACCATGAATGGTATTTTGGAAGCATTGGGTATAATGCCTCTGGGATTAAGTACACTGCCTGTGGAAAGTGAAAAAAGAATGGCGATGAGCAGGGATGCAGGCAAACGAATTGTAGAAATGGTACTGGAAGATTTACGGCCAGCAGCTATATTAACTGCTGCTGCTTTTAAAAACGCAGTAGCAACTTGTATGGCTTTGGGCGGCAGTACCAATGCTATTATTCACCTTACGGCCATTGCCGGAAGATTGAATATTTCACTGTATCCGGAAGTGTTTAATGAAATGGGCGCACTAGTGCCTTGCATTGCCAATGTGCAACCTGCGGGTGAAAAACTGATAGATGAATTCGATGTTGCTGGAGGCGTGCCTGCGGTAATTAAACAGTTGGGTGAATTGATTGATTTAAAGGTTTCAACTTATACAGGTAAAACATTATCATCATTGTTATCAGAAGTAAAACTACTTGATGCAACACTTATAAAAACGGTAACTGCCCCAGTTAGCAATGCTCCAACTATTGCCATAATTTCTGGAAATTTGGCACCGCAGGGTGCTGTAATTAAGGTTGCCGCGGCATCTGCACATTTACTACAGCATACCGGCCTGGCCGTGGTATTTGAAAATTATGATGATATGCTGAATCGAATTGATGATGACGCTTTGCAAGTGGACGAAAATTCTGTATTGGTATTGCGCTATGCAGGCCCTAAAGGTGTACCGGGTATGCCGGAATGGGGCATGATTCCGATACCAAAAAAATTGAAGTTGCAGGGTATTAAAGACATGGTGCGTATTAGCGATGCAAGAATGAGCGGTACCAGTTTTGGTACAGTGGTTTTACATATGGTGCCAGAAGCGGCACTCGGTGGTGCTTTGGCCATCGTTCAAAATGGTGACAGGATTACACTTGATATCATTCACCGAAAAATAACATTGGAGATTAGCGACGAAGAAATGGCAGCAAGAAAAGCCGCATGGCAAGCGCCTGTGAGTAAACATAGGAGAGGATATCCGCAGCTTTACATCAGGGAAGTGTTGCAGGCCGATGAAGGTTGCGATCTTGAATTTTTAAGGCCAAGGAGTAAAGATGATTTGCCTTTTATAGAACCTATGGTAGGAAGATCATAAGGTGTTTACAGCACAATATGCAGGCAAATAGCAGCATCCGATTTTATCTGCATAAAGCATTGGCTATAGTAATATTTTCTACAAAGACTTTCTTGTGATCAATGAAAATGGATTTTTTATTTTTTCTTTTCGGTTCTCCAATATTAATTTAGCCGCAGTTTCACCCATTTGGTGATGGTCTGTAGAAATGACAGTAATACCATCCAACAATATTTCTTTTAACAATGTTTCGTTGTAAGATATAATACCTATGTCTTTCCCAATTTTCAAATTTTTAGTTCTGCATGATTTTATAAGGGTAACTAAATCTGTTTCTTCAATTACGATATAGGCTTCCTTTTTATTGATTTCGGTATCTTCTTCAATTTCATCAATGATACTGTAAGCGATGTTATGGTTTGTGCAAAAGTTTCGGAATCCAATACTAATTTCTTTTGGATAAGGTATTATTTTTGGAAAAACGAGTATTAATTTTTGGTATTTTTTTATTAAGTCCAGACCTGTTTCCAGTGCATTACAGATATCGTTCTTAAAATCCTGATACACGCCTGCATATTTTGAATAGGTATGTGGCAGGTCTTTATCGAGTATAATTAATTGCTCTGCAGGAATTTTTTTTATGATGCTGTAAATTTCATCCGCCTCATCATAAAAGTGTGGCATAAGTACAAAATAGTCATATTCGTGCATATTTTCAGTAATAAGGCTTTTCAAAAGCGGCATACTGAAATGGTGTATTTTTAAATCTACAACGGCTTTATTTCCCATTGTGTGAACAAAGGCGTTAAAGATTTGCTTTTTATAATTGCTAATTTTATTAAAGAGCAACAGTATTCTGAACGGTGTGTCAACATCTGTACGATTAATATAAAAGCCCTTTCCCTTCACTGCAATGAGTATTCCTTTTTCCCTGAGCAGATTGTAAGCTTTTTGTACTGTATCCCTTGAAATTAAAAACTCATCACTTAATTCATTTATAGAATAGATAGGGTCGCCTTTTTTTAACTTGCCCTGCTGTATTGCATTGACAACAGCCTGTACGATCTGCATGTACTTCGGAGTTTTTTTGGCTGAATCGATGGTTAATACATTTTTCATTTGTTCATTTTTTGGTTAATGTCATGTGAGGGTATTCTAATTTCTTGACAGCATTAACTTGTCATGTGCACGAAATTCTCTGATAATCAGCTATGCTGACTTGGTTGCCTATGATTAAATGTGAGTATACAGCTAGCTTATAGTGATGTAGCATTAAAAGCATAGCGCAGGTCTTGAGGGTGTTTTTCGGTCTTAGTAAACAAATGCGAAGTGTGTATTTCTTTGTTAGTAAAATCAAGGGAAGGAACATAAAGCGGTTGATTTTTTTATTATTTCATACCAAAATTTTTATCTTTGAAATTTTGGTTATAGTGAAGTAGAGTAGTAAGCATAGTATTATAAAGTATGTTTCCCTTTCTTTTAGCAAGTTATGTATGTTATATTTAATATTGGAAAATTATTTTCCACTTCTAACAAAACGTATAAAAATGATTGTGTGCGAAAAGGAGCAAAAGCGATGGTTACTGGTTTCTTTTTTCAACTCTTAAATACCGTTTATTGAATTTATCGGGGAGTCTGCTTTCTTTGGGCATCTACCTGTTGCCTTGTATTCGTATTTTAATCCATTATCAGCAAAGGATACGAAACCAATACTCCAATAGCAGGGCCATTACCTTGCAGTGGCTTAAGTTGATTTATGGGTGGATGGTAATCCTATCGCTACTTTGGTTGGTGGATGCTGTTTTACGACTTTTCGTAAATTTTTATCCGGCAACCCCGTAATCGGTTATATGCCTCGGGTTGGCCATGTTGTTTCTTGCCATTGAGGGACTTCTCCAAAAAAACCTGGCCGACGATCTGGTAGAAAATTCCCCGGCCCCGGAATTGGTATCTACCCTCGCGGAAGACATCATTGAACCTGAAATATTACAAAGAACACAGCAGGTGATGGCACAGGAACAACTTTTCCTGAAAAGTGAACTGAGCTTAAAAGAATTTGCAACCACATTAAAGATGCCGGCCCGTAAAATATCCAACCATATTAATACTGGTTTAGGGCTCACCTTTATTGATTTTGTCAATGGGTTCGACGTAGCTTAAGTAAAAAGGAGGATGGCATCCGGCGAAGCAAAAGACCTTTCCTTATTTGGAATGGCTATGGATTTTGGTTTCAATTCCAAATCCACCTTTAACCGGGCATTTCGCAAAATCACCGAATAAACGCCTTCAGACTATCAAAATACGGTTCAAAACCAGTCTTGATAGGTGTCAAAACAGGTTTTGAAACTTCTGTGGTATTGAAATATCCCATTTTTGTGCCATCAAAAAGTATATCATGATGCGTATTTATTTCTTTTCAGTTCGTTTTTTTTTACCATTCTGTCGTTTTCAGTGGTGGGTCAGGCCGATGAGATTGCCATCCGTAAAACGGCGGAAGCTTATATAGCGGAACAGGGATTCAGTGGTACTATTCTTGTTGCCCGGAAAGGGGGAGCCTGTTTTTCATCAATCCTATGGTTTGGGTTATTACAAAAAGCCCGATACCTTGCAAAACGATTTCCACTATGCCATAGCCCCGGTCACCAAAATGATTACCTCCATCCATATTTTACAATTGGTGGGGCAAAAAAAGATCAGGCCCGATCAGCCGCTGACAGATTACCTGCCTTCCTTTGAAAGGTTGATTGCAAAAGAGGTAACGGTGCACCATATACTCTTGCATATTTCTGGTTTACCAAATGAAAAGGATGGTGTTTACCGGCATCCCTTGGCACCTGAGCAACTTGTTCGGCAAACTTTGGAAAAGCAAAAATCCTTGTTTATCGGGATATTTCGGTACAATAACCTTGATTATATGTTGCCGGGGTTGCTCGTGGAGAAAATTACCGGGGAAAGCTGTGCCGACAATATCAGGAAATACATTTTACCACCTTTACAAATGGATCAGACCGGGTTTTTGGAATATGGACATTATCCCGAAGATTTTGCTTATACCTGCCAAATGAAAGGCAAAACCCTGAAGCAGGATGCTTTTTATATATTGAAAACTTTTATACCGCGGGTTGTATGTATGCCAACACTGCCGATCTGCTGAAACTAGATCAGCCATTATATGGAGAAAAGTTGCTGGATACTGAAAGTAAAAAACTGATGGCAGTATCTTATCCGCAATACAATTACACAGGTGTCTGGAATTATCATTACCCGTTTGTGACTGGCAGCCCCACTATTATGGAGCAGCGCTGGGGTATTGGGGGCGCTAATGTAGGATTGGTGCGACTGACAGATGCACAGGAAACAATCATTACCCTGAGCAACGACAACCGGTTCAATCCCGATTCTTTTGGAGATGAAAATAACTTGCGGGAAATGTTAATCAGGGTGTTGAGTAAAAAAGAGGGTTGAACGATAAATGAACTCAAGAGGCCGGATTCCAAAACTTTCGTTCAAAGTATTCCGGCTTCTGATGATATAAAGATGATGGGTGATTTTTTTATGAGATGCCCTTACCTAACAGCAGCCCGGAGCACAGCCACAATCCTTAGCCTTTTCTGCGTAAACGGTAAGCGAAAAGATACCTGTATTGCTTGCTTTGAAAGCTGCTAAGCTATCTGTATCAAGATAGTTGTGCAAAATATCATCAGGTATGATAATGGGTTTTTCTTTTTGGAGGGTGATATTGGTGAAGCCCTGTGCTGCAATCAACTCGAGATATACTTCTTTTTGAATGGCGCCCGATACACAGCCGGCATACATTTCGGCCGCATTGTATAAGGCAGCAGGCAGGTTACCCACCAAAACCACATCCGAAATACTGAAATGTCCGCCGGGTTTGAGCACCCTGAAAATTTCGGAAAATACTTTGTGTTTATTTGGTACAAGATTTAAAACACAATTGCTTACGATCACATCGGCAATATTGGCTGATACCGGCATGTCTTCGAGCTCGCCGAGCCTGAACTCTACATTGGCAAAGCCTGCTTTTTGTGCATTGGCTTTTGCTTTGTCAATCATGGCTGGGGTAAAATCTATCCCTATAACACGGCCATCTGCACCGGTTTCTTTGCGGGCGACAAAACAGTCATTGCCGGCGCCGCTGCCCAAATCAATCACCGTGTCACCTTTATTTATCCGGGCAAACTGTGTGGGGAGTCCACAACCAAGACCAAGATCCGCCTCAGCGTTATAGCCTTCGAGTGTGCTGTAGTCATCGCTCATAATATTGTACACTTCGGTGGAACAGCCCCCGGCGCCACAGCAGGAGGATTGGTTGGTGGCTTTGCCCTGCAAGGCAATTTCACTGTATTTCTGCCGGACCATATTTTTAATCTGAGTTGAATTTTCCATGTTATAATTTTAGGTGTTTAACAACAATTATTTTCTTTTTGGGTGAGTTGGGCAGAGAGACTGGTAAAATATTTTTTTAATTTTTCAATCCCTTTTTTATCGATACAGTAGCAAATGGCAGTGCCTTCAATATTGCCTTTGATCAGCCCGGCATTTTTCAATTCTTTCAGGTGCTGCGATACGGTAGGTTGTGCAAGCGGCAGCACATTTACGATGTCACCGCATATACAGGTATCCACTTTCAGCAGGTACTCTATAATGGCCACCCTTGCGGGGTGTCCGAAAGCTTTTGCCATGGTAGCCATATTATTTTGCTGTGTGGTAAAATGATCTGTTTTAGTGGCGCCCATTGGTACTTTTATTTTTATATTGCAATATTACGATAGATATTTCGAATTTACAAACATAAAGAAGTTATTTTTTGAAAAGAAGGAATTTG
>JBBQXO010000067.1:0-23353 GCA_038209595.1 Chitinophagales bacterium | reverse complement strand
TATACTTAGAAAAGTCATTGACGTTTGGATTACTAAGTGAAGGAAGATGAAAAGGTGAAGGAATCGTCGTGACACCTAACGAATTGGTATGAAGCGTAAAACTTTAATCAGCCCAATTTAAAGGATTAGGCCCATTTTGGTTACCTACTGGACAAGGTGCATTGTTCTGGAACTGTTGCCCGAAAGACTCAGATACTAAAAGCAAAATTAAAATAAACGGTAGTAGAATTTTTTTCATTAGATTTTTTTTTATTTTTTATAATTTTTCTTTGTAAATAAACCGCAACTGTGCTCGTCAAAACTTCAAGGGGGGCAGGCTTTCTATAAGCAAACGTTTATAATTATAGCACGCTATAAAACTTTTTTCCCTTCAAAAAATCTGTTTCGTTTAGAAACTACACCGTTTATGGTTGTATCTATCGAGCAACTAACATAGATCTTTTGTATTTTACTGTCAAAAAACCCCCACATTTCAGCATTGGGCTTACATCCAGATGGAGCCCTTTCAATATAGAAACCGTTAAAGCCAATTTCCGATATCTGGTATCCAAAGTACTTTAAGATATTTTCATTTGGGTTTATATTAACGCACGTCGGAGTTATGGGATTACCTTCCCATTTAAGAGTAGGGCCTTTTGGTAAGTTATAGACTCTAAACCCATAAAATGTAGCTGTTGACACTCCCCCTGGTGCACGACCATTGTTATTAATAAACATAGTAAATGTATCTGTAGGATTATCTTTGAAAGACCCGTGCCATTTGCCAAGGTAAGGAGCTTTTATTACGGTTTGGGGTGGATAGAACGCTTCATTGTCCAGGCCTGCCAGGTACATAATTGTCAAGGTGCGGTTCACAGTATCAATGCCGTCATCATTCGGATTGCAAGGATTTTTAGCGCCCGTGGCTATAAGTTGAATGGGTAAGGTTTGGCCGAGTTCAGCGCTTGAAAATCCTAACGAAAAATTCTGGGTTTTAATAGTATCTGCATGATTGCCTACAATCCATTTGTACGAAGTATAAACACTATCTGCACGAAAAGATGCTCTGAAATTTATTATCGTATCGGTATCAGCAAAATGACCGCTATAATATGAGTCGGACATTTTAAATCCTGCTTCAAATGATTGATTTGGGTTACAGGGATTAATGACTGACAAGTCCTTTTTTTCACATCCCCACAACAAAAATGCCATTAGAAGAACTTGGATTTTTGTCATCGTTATCGGGCTTCGGTACATACTTTTATGTTATTAACCACTTTATTTCATGAGGGTATTATTCAACTCAAGTATTCCTCAATTCTTTATAAAGTTGTGCTAAATATTCTTCTGATCCTGTTTTTTTAAAAAGTTAATGATTCGTTTACATCAAACGAATATACCTGCGGGTTTAAATGTCACCCGATGAGGGTTGCTTCGCCCATTTAAAATTTGATGTAATCAGGGATTAGCTATCTGCAACACTGTGGCGATAAATTCAACTGAACCGCGAACCTTAGTACCATCACAAACAGTTGTGTCGCTGTGGGAACGGCTCCAACAAATTCTTCTTTCATTACGCGTTCTTACTTAGGGTTTTTCAGTCATGATGTTTAATATTTAATAAAGACCAAAGCACCAAAGATTAAAGAAAAGCCGCACCGTGTTGGAACGCCAGGTTTAATATCATTAGAACTTTGCTTTCTTTTCTACGCACTCCCGCCACTTCTGACTTACTAAGTGAGCAAAAGCATGCTTCATCACAACAGGCGAGAGAATATAATTCACCCGCTTAGTTCAGCAAGCTTACGGACGGCTAAATGCGCTATGGCCTAAACGGATTATCGGCACTTCGGCGATGAAGTGTCGGCATTCGACCCATTATGCCGATGTGGAGCGTTGCAACGTAAGGTTATGCGCAAGTGCTGGGGGAACAATTGTATGCGGGTTTCCATTTATGCGACAGCAGTTTTTCTATTTTATTAACCCGCCAGGATGATAGTAGTTCAAGAATTCAGAAAACAATACTTCAGGATTAAGAGCTGGTAGTTTACAGGTACCTAGTAATAAATATAACATTGCACTTCTCTGGGGCAGCTTCATGGCTGCTTGCAAAAAAGCAATTGTTACCTGTTCTTCAAATTCCTTTGTCAAGGCATAATTCCTGTCATAAGTCATGAACTTGTAGAAACTGAATGCCACTACAAAAAAAACTATAATTGGTATTATATACTTTTCTGAGTCTATATTTTGTCGCTATTCAAATAGGTTCTAAATTGCCGAAAACATTACGGCTTGGCGTTGTGGCGGTATTCTGTGTTCCTTCTGCCTACAACTGAAAATGATTAAAGATATAAAGTTTAATGGTTTCTACTGCTGCTTAATTTATAACATCAAGCTGGAACTACCGATTAATAGCGAACTGTTGCTGATTGCTCCAACGTCCTGCCGCCCTAATGCCAAACCGATTGTTAGCAGCATACACTTTATCGTCCGTTGGTCTCTTTAACCATATTAATGATTTCATAAAAGTTGTCTTGTTGTTTGTAATTTTTCAGCTTTTCTATAATGTCTGGATAGTCTTTAAACAAAATATACAGATTCTCTTTTGCCTTATTATACTTCTTGTTTTTCATTCTGATGGCAACAGGGTAGGCTACGAGTCCAGCAGTATTGTCCTGTGTGTTCTGAAACAAAAAGTTGGGATATGTTTGAATGGCACCACTTATAGCATTATACCCTGTAATAAGCACAAAATAAATCCTGAACTTTCCTGCCTCAGGCAGTTGTCCAAATGTATGTTTGATGTTTGAAGTCTTGCCCAATAAAGCGTAATTGTCTGAATATGCGTTAAAGTTGTAAAGAGAAACGAACTTAAAAGTGTCCGCTGAAAAACCCAATATTTCTTCCGGTGAATATTTGGTCGTTTCTGCTTTTTCTGACTCTATGAATTTTAGTTTCTCGTTTTGATGTGGAAACCATTTTACCTGACCTGCCTTGTGCGAAGAGTCTTTAAAAATAATAGCACCCTTTACGAAATCTTTGGCAAAAGGATAGTTCTGCCCAAATGCAGAAAGTGTCAAAAGTGTTAGTAGTAAAAGCGTAGTCTGTCTCATAGGTTGCTGCTAACGTTACGGCTTGGCGTTGTGGCGGTATTCTGTGTTCCGTCAGCCCACAACTGAAGCCGATTAAAGATATAAAGTTTAATGGTTTCTACTGCTGTTTTTTTATCCGGAGACGGAGCCATTCCATCATTTTTTCTGCGTTTTACATCTACTACCTGTTTGGTTGAGTCAAATACATTGATAACTTTTCCATCGTTATCTATCACTACTCTCACTATTCCATTTCCTGCATTTATAGATGGCAAACCATTAATTACCTGGCGGTATTGAACAATGGTTTCTGCTATCGTTGGATTTCCTATTTTACCGGATCCTTTTGTATTTCCCACGCAGGAATATCCATGCACCACTTTCTCCAATTCAAGATTTGCAATTTGATCGATACCACATTCAGCAATTACATTTTTTGATAGTTCAACTGCTTTGCGCTGGTCGTAAGCATCGGTATTTTTAAAGTTGAACTCACCGGCGTGAATGTTAATGTGACCATCATTGGATATGGTAGCCTTCTTATTCTTGTCCTGGAAGTAGGCTGCTCCATATCGGTTATATAATAATTGGTTGGTAGATTTTTTAGAAAGCCCCAATGCATTCGCAACTTTTGCTGCCCTTATAGCCTGGTCATTTTCATTACTAAACAATGCAATCATTGGAGGTATCTGCAAATCATAATTCATTGCATTGATGTTTACCTGGGTCATACTGGCTGCATTGTACCATCTCCAATGGTAATAATTTCTTGAACCTGCCGCACCAAAAAAGTTTCTTTCATTATAAACCCTTGCCTGTGCCTCGGCTGCTGAAATACCAGTAGCAACTACAGTTGGCACCTGGTTGTGTGATATCCGCCAGCTGGCATCCAACCATGCTGTGCTAAAGGATTTGCCTTAGTTCCATTCTTCCCAGAAGAACTTACCATAATTCGGGTTGTCAACACTAGTGGTTTCAAAACCAAACAACATACGGAAGCCCTGGTTTACATTGTGCCAGGTGCGGATGGGGTTATGTGCACCAAATACCCGTAGCGAAAAACAGGTGGACCAAAACAGGTAGCGAACCGTTTCATTACCCAGGCTCATGCGGTTAGAAAAAGCCCAATCGCGGTTGTCCCATTTGCTGCCCAATGGTGCCTTGAAAACGCCATTGCCATCCATGTTTCCATGGCCTGAATGATAAAAGGCTACCACAGCATCTGTACCGTAGGTGTCTTGCCAATTATCAAAGGCTTCTTCATACATCCCCCGTATCTCTATACCAGAAGTTGCCGGGTGTAAATTTTGTTACATAATCAATCCATCCCTGGGCATCTTCGTGGGTAAGCGATAGCGGACTGGCAGAGCTAAAGTTTTCGATACTGCAGGCACCATACATATCTGCAGATCCACTGATAACCGCCGATGCCAATCCTTTTTTAGAAGGGGCAATGGGCGACTCGTTTTCAATAAACAGCTTTTTCATAATTCTTGATTTATCGATTTGGTTAAATAAAACAACTTAAATCCCCGCATTAATTACTGTAGATGTGGCCAAAAGAAACCTGCTGATAAATCGATCGTAACGAATGAAGGTTTGATGGTGTATTATTTCACAGCTTTAGCGCAGTTTGACCAGTGATATAGTCAAAAATTTGAAGTTGGCAAGTCCATGCTGAAAACCTATGAAGTCGATGCAGAATAAAATATCCGGTCAGTAACAAACGTAATAAAACCTTTATACAATTCATAGTGTATTGCACCCCATCTTTTTTATAATTAATATACCAATACCGGCTCTTCATTTATGAATGAATGTTGATAGCAACGTAACCCGGTATATGCAGGCAATATCTTTTACCGGTATTAAGATGGTACAGGATTTATAGTTTATATAAAAAAGAAAATGAATCTTGTTGACATCTTTCTTCTAATCGTAATTGTGCTCGCTATTTATGGTGGATATGCACGTGGTTTTATTCTCGGCAGTATCGAGCTTGTAGCGTGGTTATTGGGTTTGCTGGCAGCATTCTGAGGCTATCCTTACATTGCCATTTTACTCGAAAAAATATTTCCTGATATCGGTGTGTGGAATTATACTTTATCTTTTTTTATTGCGCTAATAATTGCACGGATCATTCTTGGAACTTTGGCCAACCGTTTGCTTGCTACTACATCTTCGCAGGTACACATCACGCCTGCTAATAAAGCACTGGGCAACCTACCCGGTTTAGTGAACGGTGTTATTTACGCCGCTATTATTTCAGCACTTTTAATGGCCTTTCCGTTTAGTGATGAACTTTCTGCAAAAACCAGGGAGAGCCAGTTAGCCGGCAGGTTTGCGCTAAAGGTTGAATGGCTTGAGCATAAGCTGGCGCCTGTGTTTGATGAAGCCGTTAGCAAAACGATGAACAAGCTAACGGTAGAGCCAAAATCGCTCAAATCTTATGAACTTAAGTTTACGGTTAATAACCCAAAAGTGCGTGAAGACCTTGAAGCAAAGATGTTGGTATTGGTAAATAAAGAGCGCGCAAAGGAAGGACTCCAACCGCTAAAAGCCGATATTGAAATGCGGGAAGTTGCAAGGGCACATGCGCGTGATATGTTTGCAAAAGGATATTTCGCCCACATGAATAAAGAGAATCTTTCACCGGCACAGAGGGCCCGAAAGGCAGGTGTGCGTTTTATAACAGCAGGAGAAAATCTTGCCCTTGGCCCCACGCTACAAATCTGCCACGAAGGACTTATGAACTCGCCGGGGCATCGGGCTAATATTTTGCACAAAGCTTATGGCAGGCTGGGCATTGGCATTTTAGAAGGTGGCCGACATGGCTTAATGGTTACCCAAAACTTTAAAAATAAAGATAGAAGTAAGCAAGTATTGCTGCCCTTTATTCACCAGTATGCCTGTACCTTTTTATTCAGTTTTCTGCCTGCAAAAAAAGCAGCCGTTTTTCAACCATCAATCTAGGGTTTGTATATTGCGGGCCAATTAAATCACTATGAAAAGTCTATTCTCAACCAGCTTTAGCGCAGCACAGGCAAACATTGCATTACTCATTCTCCGGGTATCAGTTTGCGGTTTTATGCTCACACACGGCTTACCAAAATTCATGAACCTTGTGGGCGATAAACCGATCAAATTTGGCGACCCCATTGGCATTAGCACCACCGCATCATTTATCCTGATCGTTTTTGCGGAGGTAGTCTGCTCCATTTTTTTTCTCATGGGTTTTGCCACCCGCATTGCTGCATTCATCCTTTTCTTTTCTATGGCAGTGGCAGCTTTTATAGTGCATGCCAACGATCCATTTGCCACCAAAGAAAAAGCTTTATTATACCTCGTTATTTACCTGGTAGTAATGCTATTGGGTGCGGGAAAATATTCAGTTGATCACCTGATTTCTGGCGGCAGCGGAAAGAAAAGAAGGTAAAGAATTTTTTATGGGCCAGGCTTCAAACCATATTGAGGCTTTTCTTGCCATTATGTGGCAGTTTACCCTGAGTTTGTCGAAGGGTCGCACTTTTGTACATTTTATCAATATTCTGCAAGCGAAAACATTGTCCACCAATGAACACTGTTTTTGTTTGCACACTATGTTTTTTAGTTGATATCTTTTCACTCTCCTAGCGATTTAATGTTTCATGGTGTATTGCTAGCCTTATTCATCTATTTGTAAAACAGCTTCGATCTTCAGCAATCCTCCTTTTAAAATCGCTTGCTGCTCAATTTGTCGCTCTTTTATTTTCAAGCCATGCAGGGTTGCCGATTGCATATAAATATTATTCGCAGACAAATTTTCGGTTTGGATGATGAACTTTTTGCCTTTGCCTACATCAAGGGTTACTTTGCTAAACAATGGTGTGGTTAATTGAAAGGAGGGATCGCCCAATTTCACCGGGTATAGCCCTATGGCACTCATTACATACCATGCTGACATCGTGCCTTCATCATCATCCATTTCGGGGATGAATCCTGCGGGTTGATTTTTATAAATCTTTCCGAAGTAGGGTGTTTTCCATTTGCTGTGGGTGCCGTAGTGCTGTTCCATATCTTTAGCTAAAATGTTGTTTACCCATTTTTGTGTGAGCCCGGGTTTGCCAGCCATATTGAAGAGGTAGGCCGCATGCAAATCGGGTTGGTTGCCATGGTTGTACAAATGGTTTTCAAAAAAGTACTTTAGTTGATTTGTAAAAGTATCGGGGCCTCCTACCATACCAATGATTCCGGGAATATCAAATTGTACATGCCATCGGTATTGCCAAAGGGTTCCTTCGTATAAGCCATCGCCGTGCATAATGTCAAATTTGTCGGTGATGGTCATAAATTTTTCTTTCCAAACTGTTTTGTATTCCATGGCCCTGTTGTAAAACAGTTGCTGATCCGCAGGCTTTTTCAGAAAGCCTGCCAGTTCCGACAAGGCCCAAAAATCATAACAAAGTTCCAGTTTCGCATCGGGGCTTTTGGCGGTCGTATTCGAGAGTTCCTGCACCATTTTGGGGTAAATGGCATTAAGGGTGGGTAGAGAATAGCCCCGCTTCAGCAAGTCGAGTATGGTGATAATGGTATGGTCGGTCCTTACCGTTGGGGTCGATTCAAAGTAGCCTCCCCAGGTGGTTTTGCCGTATTTGTATAAGTCGGCCAACGAGTATAATATGTCCTGGGTAAGCTCGGATTCTATGATGCTAAGGAGGGCAAATTTATTTCGGTAATTATCCCACATTGACCAGCCATCATAATGGTGGTGCGGATCAGCGGTATGAATGTTGCCATCGGTACCGCGAAACTTTTTGCTGGTATTTACAGTGAGGACCGGGTTCAGAAACACCCGGTACAGAAGGCTGTAAAAAAGTTGATTGTTTGCTTCGTCTCCGGTAACGATAATTTTGGCGAGCTTTTGCTCCCAAAGGTTTGCTGCCGTCTTTGCCACCTGCTGAAAGCTTTGAGTTTTACTAACCCGGTACCAATGATCTTTTGCATCCGAAGTGCTGATACCCGACACAGAAACCTGCAACTGCACCTGTTCATTAGGTTTGGTGGCGAAATAATGCATCAGTTGATCGCCCTGTTGCTGCAAACCCGACAAATCTTTGCTGCTCCACACATGGTAATAAACGATGTATCGCCCAAATCCACACGTGTTTCTAGCTTCAATGGTCATGACCATTTCGTGCTTATTCAGCACTTGATGTTTCCAATTTATAAGGCCTGCAAAAGCGCTTGCCGGATTATACAGCACGGCGGCACTGTCACTTGCTGGAAATTGATAGTGGTGATACCCGGTATAATTCGTGGCGGTCAATTCAGCTTTTATTTTGTTGGTAAACCCAATGGTGTAATATCCAGGTTTAGCTGATTCTGTGGCTTTGTCTATAGCGTAGCCTTTTGCATTTGGCGTTCCTATAATGGGTACAATACCCAGGTTGCCACCACTACCCGAACAGCCTACGCCACTGATCCTATTGTGTGAAAAATGCCTGATGTGATCAGCATCAAAATTATAGCCGCCATGGTTGCCGGGTTCGGTGTCGGGGCCCAGCTTCATCATACCAAAAGGCACACAAGCCGATGGGTCAAGTTGTCCATGGTCGCCGCCGGTTCCTAAAAAAAGGTTGACATACCCGCCCAGGTTTTGTGCCTGGGTACTTTGTACAAATAATATCAACGATAGTAAACAAATCCTTTTCATGTTAGTAACTTCTTTTTCGGTTCTCCAGGCTTCGCCGTTTACAAAATTAAAAAGCCAGCGTTATGCAATATCCGGCCAATTACTCAAGTTGAAATAGCTGCTTTCGAAACATATTTGCAACTGCTTTACAAAAGGTTAACGGCCACCAACCTGCTCCATTAATTTTGTCATGGCATGCGGTACAAACCAGGTGTACCCTTCCACCTTATTTATGGATATGCTATTTCTATCAGCAATTTTTCACTTACCCTTTTTCCCTTCAGGTTAACCTGAATGATTTTTCCTTCTTCTAAGGAAAACTTAGCCCTTTTACCATTACACATTACTGAAAGTGGCTTCCGGCTATCGTTCAATTGTAGTTTCCAATTTCGTTTTTCAAGCATACCATCGTAACTGCCATCTGCCGCATTAATAATGATCTGCAATTTATTATCGGCATGCTTATTTTGAAGGAGCGTAGCAGCATAGCCACCTTTTAAATATGCATTACTACTACCGTCATCTTCTATTAAGAAAAATGCTCCATCAGCGCCGGGAAATACCGATAATGTAAGTGTGGAATTGTTTCCCTTTTCAATAGATGCCGCATACTCTCTCATTGGGATAATGGCGCCACTTTTTACAAACATCGGAATCTGTTCAATAGGTGCAGCAACCGTATGCATCTTGTTTCCCTGCAACGCAACCCCAGTCCAGTAATTCACCCAATTTCCCTCGGGCAAATACACTTCTTTAGTAAGAGCCCCTTTTTCATATAAAGGAGCAACAAGTAATTCGTCACCCAGCGTGTATTGATAAAGGTGTGAGGGTATTTTGCCAATAATATGTTTGCCTGCAATACGGGCCAAATGGGCATGCGAATAAATGTAGGGGAAAAGCTGCATGCGTAAATGCGCATAAACCTTGAATAAACTATCCGCCCTTTTACCATAATGCCAGGCCATATTTGCGGTTGGATTTTCGGGTTGGGCAAATACTTCTGTAATGGCATTCATCATGGAAAACTGCATCCATCTTATGTACAGTTCTTCTTCGGGTTGTGTAGTTTTTCCCATATCAAAACCACCGAGGTCGTTTGTTAAAAAAGGGATGTCACTGCTTTTCTTTCCGGGATCGGTGTACATGGCAATATTTTCTTTCAACGCCACGTTGGGTACCCAATTGTCAAATTTTACCAATGGATTTTCAACCGTCCAATCGCTGCGGGTATCATCTGTCCATTTGGTGGGATACTTTTTATATTCAGGGCTTTCCTGTCCGCCGGTATGGGAGAGTATAAATCCCCGGCCTTTGGTTTCTTTGCCAAACTCTTGTATTAGTTCAAACATAGATTTGCAAACTTCAATCGCTGATGTTCTGTCTAATTTTATAAAATCGGCCCCTTCATCAAAAAAGTGTTTCATGCGCTGCTTAAAGTGCGCTACTGCTTGCGGATTTTTAAAGTCAATATTGCCAGTAGGAGTAGGCTCTTTATCGTCTCCCACTTCAAACATAGCGGTGGTGGTGCTTTTGTTATGCCATGAATTTGTATTCTGATAAATTTCTTTAAAAAATCCCTTTTCCTTAAACTCATTAAACGCCGCTTCATTTCCTGTTTTCTGAATACAGTCCCAAACCCAAAAGCCTCCTTTTATATTGTTTTGTTTCATAAAGTCCCACATAGCTTTGCGGTTAGGGTAACCAATGGTATCGGCCACAAAATCAATATACTTTTCAGGTCCGCGCCCTTTGTTTTCATAATCCCAAAACCAGGAATCAATCCAGTAGGCATCAATGGGATAATCTTTTTGAATGATTTGTGAAACCCGATCAATGGTTTGCTGTTGATTGGTATATCCTCCGTAAAGCACACCAAAAGCCCAGCTTGGCGGCAGTACCAGGTTGGTGTCTAAAACCATCCGGTTTTTTATCAAACTGCTCACCGGGATTTGTTCTTCTTTATAAACCCTTACATAATCTACCTCCATTACCTGCGGAAAAAGACTTTCATCCACCCCTTTTTTACCACCCAGCGTGCCGCCAATGGCCAAGTTGAGCAGCAGATGAAATGGCCTGTAAAAAGGCCAGTGCCCACTGCCCTTTCCATCGTTTATAAACCTGAATATCTCTACGCCTGCTGCATAAAAAATCATTTCCTGCTCAAACCATTCTAACGCATAAATCTCAAACCCGGCGGTTGCATTAGGAAGCAAAATCTTTGCACCTTTTTGAGTACCAATGGTGTGGTTAAAAGCGCCTGTGTGTACGGTTGAAAGAACCGAATCAGGCTCGGCTCCTGTATGTTCCATTATGTCAATTTCGCCACGTGCAGGCCATTTACCTGCATCGTCACCCGAGGGAAGCATCCATATAGCAGGCCAGGTGCCGTTGCCTTTTAAGAGTTTTGCTTTTACCTCAATTTTTCCATAGAGCCAGTCTCCTTTACCCTTACTTGTAAGCCTTGCCGATGTATAGGCTTTGCTACCTGCTGCCTCCTTTTGAGCTGTAATTTTAAGTGTGCCATTGCTTACAAATGCATTGGCACTATTGGCATGGGTATAGTGCTGTAGTTCTTTGTTTCCCCAGCCCCAACTGTTGCCTGCGGTATCGTAATTCCATTTTGCAGGATCGGGCAACCCGGTATAATCAAATTCATCATTCCACACCAGTTGCCAGGTTGTTTTTTTAGATTGTGCAAATGCAAGGTTGGCTCCACCTTGCAGCAGGAATGCCACTATCAATAATCGAACAAAATAAAATTTAAAATGCATCATAGGTGATTGCTTTGCCATTGGTAAAAAGCAATAAAATAGGCAGGGCACCCTTATAGAAATAAGCGTCACCACGGCCTTGCTTGCTTGCTAATATCCGGGGTTCTGTGTAAGATTGGGATTGATTCTAATTTGCCCATCGGGTATAGGCCACAAAAGTTTACCGGCATCTGTACCGGGTATGGCCGGATTATCCAGGTACACCGAAACCAGCGCACTGTATTTACCAGTGGGTTCATTCCACCTGCGCAAATCAAACCAGCGTAGGCCTTCAAAAGCCAGTTCCCGTGCCCTTTCATCGCGAATAAAATTGCGCATTTCTGCCTGCGATCCAACAAATATTGTATTTGGCTGGCCTGCAGTAGTACTTACGGGCGGAATGCCTTTGGCTGCCACAGTAGTATCGGGCAATCCCTGGCGGCGAATGGTTACAGTGTAGGTGCTATTTTGCGCCCTTGCCCTTATGGCATTTACACGCGTAACCACTTCGGCATTCGGAAAACCCAACTCATTGAGTGCTTCTGCTCTTATTAGCAGGACTTCGCCCAGCCTGCCTAACACATAGTTCCACGGATCGGCCGAATTGAACGCCCCATCGCGATTATAATATTTGAACATTGTAATGCCCCTCAATGAGTTGTTGGCATTGTAAGCAATATTGGAAGAGAAAAGCTGGCGTACATCCAACGGATTGAGGTAATTGCCCTGGTAGTTGCTATTCCATTGAGGCGTTACTTCTGCCCTGCCATTGGTGTAAAATTCCCAGGTAAAAATGCCACCGGTGTTATTGAATCCATCCCGTACACTCTGGGTTTCTAAAATAGATTCCGGTGCATTTTGGCCACCTGCAGGCACATTGCTAAAGGTGGTAATAAAATTTGTGTTGAGGGTAAAATTTCCCTGGTTAATGATTTGCAATGCCTTTTCGGCTGCTATTTGCCATGCCCCATTTTGCTGGGCGCGCCTTGCCTGCAGTAGTAGGGCCATGGCCTTGGTTGCTCTGCCCTTACTGGCGATGCGAATGGCGACAGCGGATTGGTTGGGTGCAAAAAACCTTTGGTCAATTGGCAAGTTGGCTTCTGCAAAAGCAAGGTCTGCATCTACCTGCGCCAATACTTCTGCAACCGGGGTGCGGCTTACCAAGTTATTGCCGGGTTGCGCACTGGTGGGGTAATTTAATATTAAAGGAACACTGCCCCAGTTTAGGCTCATTTGCCAGTAAACCCAGGCCCTTAAAAAACAAGCTTCACCTAATATTTCATTTTTACGATTTACCGTTTCCGGTATGCCTTGCTGCGCAAAAAGACCTTCGGGAATTTCGGGTACCCGCTGCAGTATCAGGTTTAACCGGCTGATTGCCTGGTAACATTGGTTCCAAAGGTTACCTGTGCCACCATCATTATCAATCCTTAACACCGGCCTGTATTGCAATTGCCTGCCTTGTATATTGCCTACCTGCTGCATTTCGCGGCCCGCAAACATATCGTTGACTGTAAAAGTTGGAACGAGATTACGAAAAACAATATCGTATGCCCCTATCAAAGAAGCTTCGGCATCGGTTCTGTCCTTGAAATAGTTTTCCAGGTCAATTCTGTCATTTGGTACCTGATCGAGTACCTTTTTGCAACCCGCACTGTACAAACACAGGGTAGTAACGAGGACAAAAATTATACTTTTTGAAACATTCATATGTTTAGATTTATGAATTTTGAATTTTGAATTTTGACTACTTTTTTTATTAGAGTGATACATTGAAACCAAAAACGAAACTGCGGCCCTGCGGGTAAGTACCATTGTCGTAGCCAATTTGTATGTTGGTGCCTACGTTGTTGTGGTTTACCTCGGGATCGTAGCCGCTGTAGTTGGTAAGGATGAAAAGGTTATTGGCATTTAAATACACCCTTGCCGTATTCAGCTTAATTTTTTTCATAAAAGTTTTAGGCAGATTGTAGCCTAACGATATTGTGCGAAGCTTAATATGGGAGCCATCTTCCAGGTAAAAATCTGAAATACGAGAACCTACAGCCGAATAAGTATTGGAGGGGTCAAATCCCCTGAAATTAGCTACAACGCCAGGCTTTTGCCAGCGGCCAAGCCACCTATCGCGGGTGGTATTTTGTATAACCGCTTGTGTGGTAGGTATGTTGGTAGTTTCCAAAAAAGCCCGGGTATTGTTTAATATCAGGTTGCCATAACTCCAGGTAAAAAACAAGTTCAGGTCGAAGCCTTTGTATTGAAGCGTATTGTTGAAGCCACCAAAATGTTTTGGCAAGGGCGATCCTAAATTAACCATATCGGCATCATTAATTACGCCGTTGCCATCCTGGTCCTGTACTAAGAAATCACCATTGGCAGGGTTAATACCGGTTACCCGCACCCCTTGCCACGAAATGGGTTCGCCTACTTTAATCAGGGTAGCTTTTCCAAAATCGCCATAACTATCCTGTGTACGCCCTTCGTACAGGCTTAGCAGTTTATTCTTATTAAAGCTGATATTGAAATTGGTGGTCCACGAAAAGTTTTTCTTTACCACATTTCGGGTGGTAAAGGCAAATTCGAAACCCTTATTTTCCATGCTTCCCAGGTTGTTGAGCACGGAGTTAAATCCGGTGGTAGAAGGCAGGGCAATGCCATACAATAACCCGGAGGTTTGTCGGTTGTAATAATCCGCTGTAATACTAATTCTGTTTTTAAAAAGTTCCAGGTCAATGCCTATGTCGGTTTGCTTCGTAGTTTCCCAACCAAAATCACCAATTTCTATACTTACCGGCTGGCTACCTGCTGTTTGCAAATAGGTGGTGGTAGCATTTGGCAAAGGCGCCATGCTGGCACGCCAGGTCCATACATTTCCTATTTGATCGTTGCCGGTAATGCCGTAGCTAGCCCTCAATTTTAAAAACGAAATGGCGGGAATTTTGTCCATAAACTTTTCATCGGAAATGATCCAGCCTACCGATGCTGCCGGAAAAATGCCGAGACGGCGTTCAGGGCCAAACCTTGAAGAACCATCGCGGCGTATGGTACCGCTAAAGAGGTATTTCTCTTTAAAACTGTAATTAAGCCTGGCAAACTGCGACAAAATACCCCAGTATTGAAAACCCTGCTCCCGAAGCCCTATAACCTGGGGGCCACTCGATATGGTCTGAAGATCGTTGGATGGTATATTCCGCACCCGAACACTTAATCCATTGCTCTTACTTTCCTGTGCACTAAAGCCAACCAATGCATTAAGCTTGTGGTCATCTTTGATATTAAAATCGTAAGAAGCGTAGTTTTCATTCAACCAAAGGGTTTCGCGAAACACACCATTTTCAAGCGAAGCACCAGTAGCGGCCCCATTAAATACGCCGGGTACAAACCGGGTAAAATAATTTTCATAGCTGGTGCGCACATCAGCCCCGAAATTGCTGCGAAGTTTTAATCCTTTAATGGGTTCATATTCAAGGTAAATATTGCCTATTATCCGGTCGTCGGTGCTGGATATATCTACTTCTTTTGCCGAAGCCAGGGGGTTAACTGTATTATTAAGCGTATCAAGATTGTACAAACCCGCCGCAGTAAACGGTTTGTAGGCCGGATTGGCTATTAAAGCCGCCGACAATACGCTTGGGCCATACAAGTTGTTATTGTTGAAATTATCGGTACCAAACCCATTTCCAGTATTGCGCAATCTTCTGCTTATCGATCTGCTAATTAGTAAATTGGTACCCATTTTTACTTTTTTACTAAAGTTGAAATCAAGACTGTTTCGCAGGCTTATTCTATTGAAGTCGGTTCCTACGATGGTACCTTCCTGGTTGAAATACGCCACACCAAAACTTACTTTTACCTTTTCAGTACCGGCATTTACGCCCACATTTACATTAGATACGATGCCTGCTTGTAATACCTGTTCTTGCCAATTGGTGCTGGCAACATTCACACTATCTAAAAATATGGGAGAGAGGTTGCGTAACCTTCGGGTAAAATTGACCGCCTCGGCATACTCGGGGCCGGTAAGCATTTCGTAGCGCCGGTTTTTAGGAATATCATTGATGCCCGTGTACGCCCCAAAATTTACCTCGAACCTTCCTGTTTTTCCTTTTTTGGTTGTAATCATCACCACGCCATTGGCAGCCCTGGCTCCGTAAATACCTGCCGAAGCCGCATCTTTTAGTATTTCTATAGATTCAATTTCTTCAATCGGAATTTGCGAAATGGGGTTAATAAATTCGTTGCCTGCAACGCCGCCATTTCGGTTTACATTAAAAATATCGGCTGAACCGGTAGGTGTATTTGTGATGGGTATACCATCTATAACATACAATGGCTCCTGCCCACCTAGTAAAGAAGCAGTACCCCGGATGCGGATGCTTACGCCTCCGCCCGGCGCACCTGTATTTTTGGTTACCTGTACCCCGGCCGTTCTTCCGGCTAGCGCCTGGTCAAGTCCGGGCGCAATTACTTCGCGCAATTCCCTACCGGAAACCTTGGAAATGGAAGAAGTAACCTCCCGTTTAAGTTGTGTACCATACCCTACTACCACCACTTCATCGCCAGCGGAAGTAAGTTGGTCTTCCATTATAATATCCAGGAAATTATTAGTTCTTACAGTAATTTCCCTTGTTTGCATCCCAATATAGGTGATTGAAAGTATGCTCCCCATACGAGGAACGTTGATAGAAAAATTACCGTTTGCATCAGATACAGTACTTACTGATGAGCCCTTTAGTGATATGGTAGCACCTTGTAATGGCTTTCCTTCAGCTACAATCTTCCCACTTATTGTAGTGCCCTGGCATAATGCTGTAGTTGTAAATAACAAAATTCCAACCAGCAACAGGAGATTCATTTTCCAAACATGTTTCATAAGCAATCGTTTTATTTAGTGGTAGAATAGAAAGTCAAATTTGAGTTATAAAAAGTCTCTTACCTTAAAAACCAATACTTCATTTATTCATCTATAAATCATAACAAATTGATTTACAATGGAAAATAATTTCACAACAATACATCGCACGCCATCTTTTTAATATTTTTTCGATATTCGTTTCATGTTCAGGGTAATTCTATCTTATTGCTTGCTATCCTTCCCGTTTCCGGCTGCTTTTTGCCAGACACTATTGGGAGTACCTGAAATTATTAATTTCTCAAAGGAAGAATATGCATCGGGAAATCAAAACTGGAAGATCAGGCAGAATAAAGACGGGCTAATTTATGTGGCCAATAATGATGGATTACTTTGTTATGATGGAAACCAATGGACGTTATATCCCTTGCCAGGAAAAAAACAATTACGATCCATTGAACTTAATAATGGACGGATTTATATAGGTGGCACTAATGAACTTGGATATTTTGCCCACAACAAAACGGGAAAATTTACCTATACAAGCCTGATCGAACGGATACCAGAAAAGGAAAGGAATTTTGGAGCGATTTGGTCCATAGTGGTTAAAGGAGGGGAAGTATTTTTTAGGAGCAGCTCCACCATTTTTCATTTAGACAAGCAAGGTATCCATTTATTTGCTGGTGAGGAATGGAGGTATATGGGTTTAGTGGGCAATGCCATTTATGCGCAGAATAGCGATAAGGGCATTTTTGAATTTGAAAAAGAAAAAGGGTGGAGCCAAATAAGCTTGCGGACTAATTTGCCGGGCGGTGCCCGTATTTCAAATATTTTAAGATGGGGAAATTCACTGCTTATTATCACCCAAAATCATGGTTTTTTTACCAAAACGGGTCAAACGGTTGTGCCCGTTCAATCTATAATCATAAATGAAATTGCCAATAGCATAGTAAGTGCAGCCATTAGCGTAGGTTCTAAAATTGCCATAGCTACAAGGGCCCAGGGTTTATTTTTATTAGATGAAAATCTGAATTTGGTAAAACACCTCACCCGGAATGACGGCCTTCATAATAACCATATCATCAGCCTTTTTTCTGATTCCAACGCTAACCTATGGTTGGGTCTTGATAATGGCATTGATATGCTTGCATTTGAAAACCCCATTCAAAAAATTTATCCTGACCGCAACGATATTGGTGCAGGTTATGCTGTGGCCTACCATAAAGGAAACCTTTACCTTGGTACCGCAAACTATCTTTATAGTGCACCTATTCAACTCAATCAAAATTCTGCCTCTTTATTGGCCCCATTTAAAAAGGTAGAAGGTAGTAAAGGACAGGTTTGGAACCTGACTATAATTGACGATAAACTTTGGATGGCCCACCATAACGGTGCCTTTGTTGTTTCTGACACGAAGGCTAACGCTATAGATAACAGTACCGGATACTGGGAATTTGCACCGGCTAATTTGAAGAACCAAACGGATGCATTGATAGCTTTAAATTACAAAGGTGTTCGTTCTATTTCAACCAATAAAATAAATGATCATAAGCAGGAGATTAGCCTTAGTGGAAGTAAGCAATTTAAAATAAGCAATAACCATTTTTTCGCGCTACGCTTAAATGATGAAATCCTAAAAGGGAATATAGATTCTTTGAAAGGAGGTTTGGTTCCGTTAAAACTATTCAATACCAAAGACCAGGTTGCCATTATATCCCTAACGGCTATAAACCAATTACCTGTTATTCTAACAACCCGTGGAATTTTAATATACGAACCATCGTCGGATACTTTTATTTCAGCGATGGCATTGAACAAAATTTTTGGCTCAAAAACACCAAGTTTCTTAACGCAGGATAACCGCGGATTAATCTGGTTTGTGCAGGATAAAACAGTTGGATTTATTTCGGGCTATCCTCAATTGCCCACGCTTAACTACCTGCCTGTATTGTCTAATAAGATGCTTCCTAATTTTGAGAACCTGACCAGGCTTCCAAATGGATTGGCGGTTTTAGGTTCAGTATCAGGGTTCAATCTATTGGACCTGGCTTCATCTACAGTGAACAAAAAAATACCCTCGCCCAAAATTTTAAAAGTTTCTCTTTTTGCCCCGCATGATTCAACCCTTTATGAAGGGAATAGCAACTATGAAAGCAATTTTACTTTACCGGTTATAAACCCAAACTTCAAGGCGCTTACGTTTCAGTTTAGTGCCCCATACTATCCTGATCAGAAAAACATTCTTTATAGTTACACACTAGAGGGGAACGATAAGGATTGGTCAGAATTTACCAGGAAATATATAAAAGAATACACAAACCTGCCTCCCAGAAAATATACGTTTAAAGTAAAATCCAAGTATAATGGTCAGGTTTCTAAAAATTTCAGTTCCATCACTTTTAAAGTTTTACCTACCTGGTATCAATCAAAAATCTTTAAGATGTTTTTGGCAATCGTTGTCTTAATCTTACTTGGATTATTGTTTAGGTTTCAACATAAAAGAGCTGAAATACTGCTTAAAAAACAGAAAGCAGAACAAGAGCAACTAAGATACTTGCAACAATTAGAAATAGATAGGAATGAAAAGGAAATAGTGAAACTTCGAAATGAAAAATTAGAAGATGAAATTAATTTTAAAAATTCCGAATTAGCTTCCACTGCAATGCACCTTGTGCAAAAAGGGGAGTTTATCGAAAAATTAAAAAATGAATTAAGCCATCTTATAAAACTTCCCCCCAGCGAACAAATAATAAAAGGACTTGGTAAAGTAATTAAAACACTTGGCGAAGCGGAAAGGATAGATGCAGAATGGGAAATTTTCGCAAAGCATTTTGATCAAATTCATAAAGACTTTTTAGACAATTTAAAATTAAAGTTCCCAAACCTAACGCCTAATGAAATAAAATTAAGTGCATTTATAAAGATTGATTTATCTACTAAAGAAATAGCACAGCTATTAAATATATCAGTCCGCGGAGTAGAAATCAGCCGGTATAGATTAAGAAAAAAAATGGGCATTCCAAACAGGCTGACCTTTCATACTTTTTTATTGGAGCATGGTCTATAATTAACTAAAAGCTGTGTTGGTGTCACAAAATATTCATTTGAAACGATGGGTCGAATAGAAAATGAAACTTTTAAGCTGTCCGAAATATTCACTGTGTCTTTAGTTATACTTAATTCTGTACAACTACAGGCTTTAATGACACTATCAATATAGAGTTTATTTTTCCCGACATTTTTAATAAAAAAATGTCCAGTTACAGATTGTCCATGAAAAATAGTATCAAAAATTATACTATATGGCATGAACTGCACCTGAGTCAATTCATAGTCTTTGTAATTTGCTTTGTAAACAGACGGTTTTTGTTTTTCAGTTTGATTACATGATATGAGTAAGGAACTGAAAGTAAAAACAATGATTGTGATTAATCCTTTCATTTAAAAATTTATTTCTATTGAAATTCCAGCTTTGCCTGTACTAAGACTTCCTTTTGATTCAAACCACCTTTTATTTTTATAATTATAATTCCAAACTTTATTGTCTTGGACATCGTAAACAATTGGCAGATAAAATTGCTTAATAAATCCATTATTAGCTGTACATGGCAATAATTGCCATTCAACACCTATAAATAAGGAACCTGATTCATTTTTTATTACAGGTGAATAATCAAAAACTTTTGTGTATTTTTCTTTTAAATCCTCGTAACTAATAATTATTGGATCAATGATTTCATCATTGGTTGGGACGTTATTTTTTACTTCAAAAATATGGAAAATAATACCAATTTTGCAATTTGATTTTCTTGCTTTCACAAAATCAATTTTGTCAAATTCGCAAAGTAGCTTTCTTATTTTAAACAATTTGATTGATGTGTCGATATTGATTATATTCCCAATTATCCAATCTGGTGTACTTGAGCATAAAACCCTTTTTCCTTTTTGCCTGAAATAGCCAAACTGCTTTACTCTATTTGAGTTTAGTGCAATTATCGAAATTTCTTCTAAATTTACTTCGAATGGCGAAAGTTCAATAGAATTAGAGTTTTGAATTCCAGATTTTAAAATTGCTCTTTTCTTGTAACTAATATGAGACACATACAAAGTGTCTTGCAGGTTCAAACTGGGTAAAAGGATAGAACCATCCTCGTTACTTATAGCTAATAAAACTATTTTTTGATTTATTTTATGATAAAGATAAACATCTGAAATCGGTTTTTTCGTACTTGAATCGACTATGAAAGTTCTATTTTGAGCATCTAAATTAAATGGAGTTATTAATAGCAATGCCACTAATAAATTCATTAACAATAAAGATTTTAAATAACATCTCTCGGTCAATATCTTTTTCAAATTAGACGATTTGTTTTCTTTAAAGTAAAAAAATTAGTGAATGTAGGGTGCCTTTAAGTTTAGACACCCTACTTAAAATACTTAATTGCAGTAAGCAATTCCATTATCAACTGCCTCTGTACCAAAACTAATCCAACACCTATACTTTTTAACACAATTTACACTATGTACACAGCCATTCTCGTCAGTATAGCTGTAAGTCGCTACTGTTGAACTTCCCCCAAAGGGATGGGCAACGTCACCGTTTACATTAATAACATTTGTGTCACCACACTAATTTGGAATGGCAGATGCGAAGGCTGCTAGGGAGACAGCAAGAAATAGTGTTGCGATTCCCAAGGTTTTCAATTTTCTCATAAAAGTTAATTTGTGTCAACCAAGATTCGAACTGACGGTTAAAGTATGAAATGGCAAAAACCTTGAATTTTCATTTTGCCATTGTAAATTAGTTAAAAAAGCATTTCAGCCAACGTTGAGTATTTGCGAAGGCAGGGAATTCATTGCTCGTCTGCCCGGTACAAATGCCCAATTAAAAATATAAAGTTGAAGTTAGCAACTAAAAGCCAAATTTATAAATGTCAGCCCGAACCAATGCTGCCACATTGCTGATGTTGAAGATTACATTGTCCAGCCCTGCTTTTGCAAATACTTTTGTGTGTGTCCAGCGAAGCTTCTGTTGTGATGAGCGTAGGCCTCTCGGTGGGAGAAGCGAGCAACCTTCACCATCAAACCGGTTGCATGGCTGCGTGGCCCTAAGGGTCGGGTGGTGAACGATGCAACAGGTGTGTCTGTAAGAGTCGAACGTACAGATAAAGCGGCTATGAGGTCTCGTTAATTGTTACCGATGTAAAAAGAGACGATGCACATGATTGTTTCGATTGAGTTCACTTTCGTTAATATACTGCCAGTTGGCGGTTGCCAGAAGAGTGAGTTACATCCGGGATAAAGCCGACGGGACTTACAGACAGGCGCAACATATGAATCGAGAGGTTCACGTACGGTTCTGTGAGGAGCAGGGGGTGCAATCCCCCTTGCTTACTCGACTAGCTGCTGCACTATTCATTCTATGTGAAGTTGAATAATCTAGTTCGGCTTTCTCCACCACATAACGTCAGTCCAAAATAGTGTTCCTTTGGCAATAAGTTGCTTGTCAAAATTGTATTGATTTACTTCGTCTTTTTCTTTGGTGTCAGTCCGCTTGATTTGCATTACTGTCAATTGAAACTTTTGAGCCACCGTATCAATTGCCTTAACAACAGCTTTTATTTCAAAGCCTGGCTGCTTGCCAAGCATGTCTTTGATTATTCCTTTCGAGTCAAAACGATTGGTAAGTACTGTGTCACCAATTTTAAAATTGTCAGTTGCCTTTGGTGGATTTGTCTTTAACTTTTCAATGAGAGCAAAATATTCGTTTAGTTGTCCGTAAAAATCTATTGGCTTACTATTTAATTTTCGATGGTATGAAGTAAAGATAAAATAGGTCATGTCCTTTGGATGATAGACTTTATAACCATTGAAATATTTTGAAAGAACAGAACCTTTCCAAAGTTTCCAATTGTTGCGAATTGCTATTCCTTGCATTATATTGAATTCTGCAACAGCAGTTTTCTCTTCTTTGCTTGCAAAATATTTTTTAGTTGTGTCTGAAAAGAGAATATCAAGTCTGCGTACACATTCTTCAATATTAGGCGGAATGTTTTTCCATGCCTCTTTTAATTCCTTTTTCGATGCAGTCTGTCCAAATCCAATAAAACAGGTAAATGTCAGAACAATTATGAGTGATAAAGTTTTTTGCATGGTCGTGAAGTGTTGCAGCTAACGTTGAGTATTTGCGAAGGCAGGGAATTCATTGCTCGTCTGCCCGGAACAAATGCTGATTGAAAAACTGAAATTGAAGATAACAACTAAAAGCTGAAAATTGAACTTCCAGCCGAAACTGAAGATGATAGCGAACTGAAGCCGATTGTTACTACGTCAAGCCAGCATAGAAGCAAACCGATTGTTATGGGCAGTTTATTCTGTCAGGATATAAATTGTTATTGTCAAAATTATGGCTGCCCAGATAACAAAATTCACCTGTAATGCCCTTCGAATGCTGTTATGGTTTGACTTAAATAAGAATTTTTGAATTGTCCAGCCAATGAGTAATGGATTTAAAAGAAATGCAAAAAGTCCATTGTCATAATTACCTGTCAAAAGTCCGAACAATAGTCCCAATGGAAACTGTAGAAGGTAAAAAAAGACAAAAGCGATTTTCTTTGCTGTAGTTGCTTCGGTCACCCAATTCAAAGTGCCATACCTGTCTTCATAGTCCATTAAAAGCATTGCTGCAATGAAAGCAAGTGTCGCCCAAGCCAAAACAAAAGACAAATAATAAAGAAACAGTTGCAAGGTCGAAGCCTTGTCAACAGTTGCGTATGTGTCGTGTGTTTTCTCTATAGAAGTAGTTTGTGTCAATTAGTAAGTTTTTTGTCACCCTTGATATTTAGTAAGGTCAGCAAATTGCCCATACCGTTAACGGCTTGCTGCTGTGCTGGCATTTAAAAAACTGTCAGCCCGGCAACCGAAGCCGATTAAAATTAACGATGATTAAATTAAGTACAAAATTTCATTATAAAACGGTCAAGCTGAAGCTGAAGATGATAGATAGATA
>JBBQXO010000066.1:0-23609 GCA_038209595.1 Chitinophagales bacterium | reverse complement strand
TTATGAAAAAGGTCTGTTTCAAAATAATCCAGATCTATACCTGAAGCATCAAATACAATTTCTCCTGGCTTTTTGCGGTCTGTTTTTACCCCTATATCCTCGAGCAGTTCAATCAGCAGGTTTACATCCACAATATCCGGGATATTGGAAATAAAGACTGGGGCATCGGTTAGCAGTACTGCCGAAATCACTTGTAATGCCTCATTTTTTGCACCTTGCGGTATAATGGTACCCGATAATTTATGCCCTCCATGTACAATAAACTGACTCATAGCTTTTCTGTTTGCAACCACAAAGATGGGAAACCTAACTTACCAGCAAGGGCAGATGGAAAAAAGAAAAAAAATTGCATAAATCCTTTCAATAATCTGCTCACTATTGCCAGTTCATGCGATTTTTTGCATCCTTTAACAACGAATTTTACCTATTGCTATTCTTTTCGTTGTTATGTTTGAAAAATGAATAAATGGATAGCCCTTTGGGCTGTTTTAATCCCTCTCGCCGGATTGGCGCAAACCGGAGGGTTCGATATTTTAATTTTGAAGAAAAGAACCAAAACCATTGCAAAATATTTTTCAGGTCAATCCATTACCTTTTACACAACCGAAGGCATGCCGGTTACGGGTCAAATTGAATATATACGAAATGATAGTATTTTTTTAATAAATTATAGCCTTCAGCGCATACAACGGGCAGATGGTGGTGTATTTATTGATACAACAGGCAAGTTTAAAATGGAGTTTAGCTTAAAAAATATCGGTAGTTTTCCTGCTTTCAGGCTCAAAGGGAAAAACTTAATAACCGATGGCAGTTTGTTTATGTTAGGCGGGTTTGGATTTTTGGGTCTGAATCTTTTCAATGTTATACGGGATGGAGATCCTCCATTTGGAAAAGACAACTTACCTAATGTACTAACAGGGGCAGGAATTACTGCAGGGGGTTTTCTTTTGAAAAAAGCATGGCCAAAGAGATGGTTTATTGGAAGCAAATTCAGTCTTCAGGTATTAAAAAATTGAATCATCAATATCAATTACAAAGATTTTGAGTACAGGTATGAAGAAAATATGGAAGTTTTTAAAAAGGGCTATAGTTGGGTTGTTTTGTTTCCACCTGATTTATACCCTTTATATCTGGATATTACCGCCTCCTATTACTTTTACAATGATAGGTAGTCTTTTAAAAGGCAATGGATTGGAGCGGTCTTATGTGTCGCTTCCTAAGGCAGGTCGGAATGCAGGACTTTCCGTTATAGCCGCCGAAGATCAATTGTTTCCGACTCACAATGGCTTTGATTGGAACGGCATTCAAAAAGCGCTTGAATTCAATGAGAACAGCACGGGCAAAATAAGAGGAGGCAGCACTATCAGTCAGCAGGTTGCAAAAAATGTTTTTCTTTGGCAGGGGCGTAGTTATTTTCGTAAAGGGTTGGAAGCTTATTGCACATTTTGGATAGAACTGCTTTATAGCAAAAGAAGAATACTGGAACTGTACCTGAATATAGCAGAAACCGGGAAAGGAATATTTGGAGTAGAAGCTGCTGCTCAGCATTATTTTAAAAAACATGCCTATCAATTGACCGCCTCCGAAGCGGCAAATATTGCTGCAGTATTACCATCCCCTGTTCGGTACAAGGCGAAACCTGCCTCGCCCTATATACAGAAAAGAAGCCGGTGGATTCAAAGACAAATGAAACAGCTTTCCGGAGATCCAAAGGTAGAAGCCATTGTAGATCATAAAAAATAAAAATCTTTTCCGGACAATCCCGTTACAAGATGGAGTAAATCTCAGATGCTATTTTTCCATATTATGAAGGCTACTAAAAGAGGTACTTTTTTAACACTTACAGGGCTGATAATGCTTTGTTGTGCTTGCAGTACCCCCCATTCTGCTCAGTATATTAATAAAAAATATGCTCCGGAGCAGCTTTTGCAGGATTTTGACATAATGCAGAAAACCTACCAAACCAATCACCCTAGTTATGATTGGTACACCTCAAAAGATAGCGTAGACCAAAGGTTCAAAATAGTGCGCAATAGCATTCAGGACAGCCTGACCGAATCAGAATTCAGAGCTAAACTAGCCTATACCGTAGCACTTATCCGTTGTGGTCATACCTCTGTGATGGCTTCAAAGGCCTACCGGGAAGCTTCCAAAAAAGTAAGGGAACCTATTTTTCCGCTGATTGTAAAAGTTTGGGGCGACGACAGCATGGTGGTGCTGCAAAACCTGTTGGGAGACACCACCCCTCTTAATAGGGGCACGGTCATTACTTCAATTAATGAAGTCCCAGTTTCGGAACTCCTTACACAAATGAAAGAGTACACTTCCACCGATGGGTATTATGATGGATTTAGGGATATACAGGTGGGCGCAGGGTTTGCTCCGAGGTTTAAATGGCTATACGGCTTGCCTTCAAAATACAGGATTATTTACCTGGACACTAATGGCAGTAAGACGCAGACCATTATCCCAAATTATATCCCCCGCAAAGACAGCATTTCCCGACTGGTAAAAATTCAATCACTGCCGGTAAACCCCAAACCAGCGATTCAAAAAAGGGAAGGCCTTGGCAATCTGAAAATTGATACGGCAAACAGTCTGGCTATTATGACTTTAAACAATTTCAGCACTGTAGGTTTCCGGAAATTTATAAGA
Source organism: Chitinophagales bacterium (assembly GCA_038209595.1). Lineage (GTDB taxonomy): Bacteria > Bacteroidota > Bacteroidia > Chitinophagales > Chitinophagaceae > Phnomibacter. The sequence continues at coordinate 20,954 of JBBQXO010000066.1, read as the reverse complement.
ACAAGCTTTAAAAAAATTAAGGAGAATAATCTAAAAAATATGGTGATTGAATTGCGTGGAAATGGAGGTGGGAAAATACATAACAGTACCTACCTCACCCGCTTTATTATCAATAAGCCTTTTTCGGTTGCAGACTCGGCTTCGGCAAAAAACCTGAAATTAGCTTATCCCCGCTATACACAGGCAGCATGGATTTATAAGTATTTGCGCTGGATGTTTGTAACAAAACAAAAGGATGGCAGGTACCATATGCAAAAAACAGAAAGACGGACTTTCAACCCAAAAGAAAGACTCCATTTTAAGGGAGAATTATTTGTAATAACCGGGGGTGCCACTTTCTCTGCTTCCACCCTTTTTTTAGGGAAAGTACTGCACCAAAATAATGTGACCACGGTTGGAGAAGAAACCGGTGGTGGAGCCCGCGGCAACTCAGCCATTATGGTGCCCAAGGTAACCTTACCCAACACTGGTGTTCAGGTTCGACTACCGCTTTTCCGGCTGATATCAGATGTCTCTTTGCCCAACAATGGCCGGGGTATTATGCCATCGGTACCTGTACCCCCTAATAGTTATTATATAAAAAATGATGTAGACCCCAAAATGGAAAAGGTGATTGAATTAACCCACTTAAGGCAACAAAAAGATACATCTAACTAAAGGGGCCCCTCTAATAACCACCACTCAAACAAGGCCTGCCAATTTTCGACTGCAGGAATAGAGACGAAATGCATTACCTCTCTATGGTAAATGAGGATTTCATGAAATTGGTATAACACAGCATTCCTAAACAAAAACGCCCCCCAATTTGGAGAGCGTTTTTTATTAAACTTAATACTAAGAACCAATTAATTATAACCCGGATTTTGAGTTAGTGATGGATTAATATTCCGCTCTCTCAAAGGAATGGGGAAAGTTAATCGGTTGTCATCCCAGGGAAGTCCGTCGATGCTTTGCTTCAAACGCTTGGCATCCCAAAGACCCTGTCCTTCAAAGGCAAGTTCCAGTTCGCGCTCTTTAAGTACGTGTGCCAGGGTAGGACTTGCAATCTCTGGTAGCGCCACCCGATCGCGGATACGCTTGATATCTGCTGCAACCGTTGCTCCAATTGCGGTACCCAAACGAACATTGCATTCTGCACGGGTAAGGTAGGCTTCAGCCAACCGCATTACTTTTACATTGCGGAAATTCAATTGCCATTTGCCCACCCGGAAAGCGTCTGCTTCAAAAAAGAACAGGTTTTTCCGGCGGTCTCCAGCTTCATATTTATCCATATGTTTTGGCTGTACTTCAATATCGCCATCCCGCGCACCGTAAGTGCCGGTGCTGTAAAAAGTAAAATTGCTATTGGTACCCGCCTGAACCGTCACCTGAATAGCAAAGATATCTTCGGTCGTATTGGCGGTATTATTAAATGCATCTGCATAATCAGGCCGTAGGGAGCGGCCTGTGGCTGCGTTCAAACAGCGGTTGGCTGCATCTCTTGCTTCAGGATACTTTGCCTGTTGCAGATAAACCCGCGCCAAGCCAAGCATTGCAGCAGATTTATTAGCATATACCACATTGGTATTGGGCAAAAGTGATTCCGCATCGCTAAAATCCTTGATGATCTGAACATACACTTCTTCAACGGAGGCACGGGGAAGATTATATTCCGTAGATTGAGGTGCACTTGGACCAGGGGCAGTAATCAATGGAACTCCCTTCAGGGTTCCCGTATTACCAGCCACATAGGGCTTTTCACCATAGTACTTCACCAGCTCAAAATAGGCCATTGCCCGAAGAAACAACGCTTCCCCCTGAACCTTATTTCTATTAGCTGCTGCAACCACCGGTAAGCTGGCAATAATGTTGTTACAATTAAAAATAACCCGATATGCAGCAGCATACGTAGCTTGCACATTGCTGTTATTCGTCTGTATATTCTTTCCCCATATTTGTCGCGGATCCGGGAAAGTTCCTACCCAGTTTAGCTCGCCATCGCTCCCCATTAATTCGCTCATCCAAAGCACATCTCCGCCAAACATGCTTGCACTTCCAAGGGAAGCATAATTCCCAACCAGCACTTTTTGCACCCGGTCTTCGGTGGAAAAAACCACTTCGGCATCAAGTGATTGCGGATTGGCCAATTCCAGTTTCTTTTCGCAGCTTGCAGCCAATAAAGTAACTGCGGCCATCATATATATTGTTAGTGTCTTATTCATTGTATTGATTTTTGTGGTGAAGGTTTAAAAACCAAGATTGATTCCAAAAACCCAGCTTTTGATTTGTGGAGCGGCATAAAAATCACTCCCCTGATTTACGTTTCCAGAACGGTAGTCTGTATTTACCTCAGGATCCCATCCTGGATAATCAGTAAAAGTCAGCAGGTTTACACCACTTACATACACCCTTGCACTCGACAGTTTCATCCGGGCCATGATTTTTGCAGGTACATTATATGCAAGGGTAAGGTTTTTCAGCCGAACATAAGAGGCATCATACACATAACGGCTGCTTATACTTGGCGTAGGAAAATCACCCAACCAGTTCAATCTCGCCTGTGGCACCATAGTAACATCACCGGGTTGCTTCCAGGCATTCAACTGATCGCGGGTCTGATTGTCAAACCATTCTCCACTTGAACTCATAAAACCACCTGCACCGTCTTGTACCTGATTGCCAAACACCCCCTGGAAAAGAAAACTCAATTCTATTCCTTTCCAGTTAACTGTATTGGTTACACCGCCAAACCAATCCGGGTTTGGATCACCAATAATCATTTTCTGAGCATCATCATAATCCCGAACCGGACGTCCATCAGGACCCATATATTGCGGATCACCATTGTCTGGATTTGCTCCAAGGAATTTGGGTGCATAAAAAACACCAATAGGCTGCCCTACAATCAGTGCATTGGCAAAACGGGCGTCATTCGGAAGAATTTCCTTCTGCTCTCCATCAAGTTTCAACAATTTATTTCTATTATGGGATATGTTAATGCTCGTAGTCCAACGTAGGCTGCGGGTACTAATATTTACAGTATTTAAAGAGATTTCTAACCCTTTATTTTCCATTTGGCCCACATTACCAAAAATACTAGTAGTACCCGATACAGATGTTACCGGTGTACTCAACAGCATATCATCGGTGCGCTTATTATAAAAATCAACTTCGCCGGTAAGCTTGTTATCAAAAAATCCAAAGTCTAAACCAACGTTAAATTGTTTTACAGTTTCCCAGCGGAGATCATCATTTCCAAACTGGCTTATACCCAAGCCACCTGAAGTTCCATAGGTAACTGACCCATACTGGCTACGGGCTGAATAATAACCAATACCAGTATTGTTACCCGTAGTTCCGTAGCTAATGCGAGGCTTCAAAAAGCTTAAAAATTTTACTCCAGAAAGAAATTTCTCGTTGCTAAGAATATATCCCAGGGAAGCAGACCAAAACTGACCATGCTTAAAATTGGTACCAAAACGGCTGTCTGCATCATCCCGGATGGAACCACTCACCAGAAGTTTTTCATCAAATACATAATTTACCCGGGCAAACATCGAAACAAGGTTGTTTTCATCGCGGGTACCAGCGCCATCAGAATAGGTGGTGGCACTTGAAACAGTTTTCAAAGAAATATCCGGAAAATCCTGTCCTTCCACATAAGTAAACCTTTCATCAAGATTTTCATACGCAAAACCTACGGTTGCATCAATTTTATGCTTTTCTGCAAAAGTCTTTTTGTAGCTTAGGTAGTTGTTTGTCATCCAACGTGTATTGCGGAACCAACTGCTTGTGGCATTGCCTTGACCTTGTAAGGTAGCCGCTCCTACGAGTGTGCGGGGTCCCCACCAATTTTCAGCATTCTGAATAACCATGTCAAGTCCGAGATCGGTATGGAGTACCAATTCAGGCAATATTTTAATTTCTGCATAAATAGAACCCTGATTACGAAAACCTTCCGTCCTGCGGTTAGATTCTTCAATCTCAAGTAATGGATTATAATAGGTGGTTACCGGACGGTCAAACAAACGGCCTGCAGTATCACGTAACGGGGTAATAGGTGCGAGTGCTACTATTTGCATCGGCGTACTAAAGGCATTATCATCAGGTACCCTATTTCTTACAATTTTAGTAAGGCCACTATTCAAACCAATCTTCAACCAATTGTTAACCTGATGATCAAGATTTATCCGGGCGCCCATCCGCTGAAAATTATTACCCACCAAAATACCATCCTGATTGTTGACACTACCTGAAATAAAGAAACGGGTTTTGTCATTACCACCTTGCGCACTCAATTCAACCTGATTGGTGTTTGCATCCTGAAAGGCAAGATCTTCCCAGGGTGTATCTGTCTGACCACTTCTCCAATCAACACCTCCTCTGAAAGGTCTCCAGCCACTATAGCGGTTTAACCGGGAATTGATGATGCCATCAAAATACGAGTATGCGTCATTAAGATCGGTAAAGCCAAACCAGTTATCTCCTCCATCAGGACGCATGTGGTATTCTGCGGCTCCACGGCCTGCCTGTTGATAAAAAGACACATATTCAGCAGCGTTTAAGAATCCCCGCTTTCCGGTAGGCGTGTTGGTGCCATATTGGGTCCCAAGATTAAATTGGGTTTTGCCTGACTTACCACGTTTGGTGGTAATTACCACAACCCCGTTGGCAGCGCGGCTACCATAAATAGCTGAGGCAGCAGCGTCCTTGAGGATTTCAAAAGATTCTACATCATTAAAATTGATATCAGCCGTTGAAGCTCCAAAACCTCCACCGGCAAGGGGTACCCCATCCACTACATAAAGTGGTTGGTTACTACTGTTTACAGAACTAGCTCCCCGGATACGTACCTTAATACCTTCGCCTACTTTACCATTTTCGGCTTCTACAAAAACGCCTGCGGTACGACCCTGCAATGCCTGATTAAAATCAGGTACAGGCATATTTTTTAATTCCTCTCCCTTTACCCTTCCAATAGCACCTGTCAACTCCTTTCGAACAGTAGTACCATAACCTACCACCACTACTTCATTTAAGTCGGCAAGGGATTCGGTTAGATCAATATTGCCCGCATTTCGGGCAACAACCTCCTTAGAGGCATATCCTACATAAGAAAATACAAGAATCGTATTTTCCGAAGGTACATCTATAGAATAGACCCCCTGACCATCTGTAGAGACAGCCATAGTTTTTCCTTTAACACTGATTGTAACACCAGGGAGTGCTACCCCGGTTTTGACATCAGTGACTTTACCAGTAACTACTTTTTGAGCAAAGGCAGAAAAACCTACCATTGCCAGACACCCAATGAGGGCGACGACCAGTTTTCTCATAAACACGTTTTTAAAAACAAATATACAAATATTTGCTAATTAACACAAAGTTTAGAGAAAACATTTCCTTGTATTAGGATTACAATTATCTGATTATTTTCACAGAAATTACTGCTAAACAATCATTTAGAACTATTTTCAAGCTAATTAATAAGGGTTTTTTATTATAAAAAGAAAACCACTGCAAAGCTTTGCAGTGGTTTTCTTTTTAGATATTTCTGAAAAAATCAAATCAATAACCTTGGTTTTGTACCATAGCGGGGTTTGCACGCATTTCCACTTCGGGAATTGGCCATATCCATCGAAAACTTGAAGCTGGCAAACTGGTTTGAACTCCTGAATTAGGATTGCCCGTATTTGTAAGCGGACGACTTACCACCCGCGTTGTCCGCTTTAGATCGAACCAACGGCTGTTTTCAAAACAAAGCTCCCGACGACGCTCTGCCATAATTTCATTAATCAATGCCTGACCAGCAAGGGTTTGATTGGTATATCCAGAAATACGGACGGTTTTTAAAGCATTGAGATCAGTATTAGCCTGTCCCGGAGCTGGCGTAGGGCTTAAGGCACTGGCTTCCGCCCGAATCAGGTACATTTCTGCAACCCGTACTACTTTGTAGTTTACCAGATTATCAGCACTGGTTCCCTTACCCTGAAACTTCTTTAAAGCCCAGTTATTGGAACCTCCAACAGTATTTCTCACATAGAAGAATGAAGAGAAACGAATATCACGTCCTATTCCATCAACAGAAAAACCTGTAGTATCAAAAGTCTGAATAAATGCCGGAAGAATTGCAAATGTATTTCTACTGGCGCGGAAGCTCATAATTTCCGCACTTGGGAAAGGGCTTCCCGCATCGCCAGAATTGTTTTGAATATTCCAGATTTGCTCTACTGCATTGGCATCATTCCAGATACCGGGGTATTGTGCCCTGCTAGCAAGAGGAAATTGATTTATTACAGCCGTGGCCTGAGTAATTGCTGTAGGATAATCTTTAGCTTGCAAAGCCACCTTAGCCAACGTTGCCCGTACTGCCCATACATCTATAAAACCCCGAATATTAGCACTGTTTATAGGAACATCTATACTCGAAAGCAAAGTAATGGCAGTGTTCAGATCATTGTAAATGGCATCATACACTTCCTTTACGGTATTGCGTGCAGGAAATGTAAGCCTTGTATCAGTTTTATAAGGAATACCTGCCGTAGTAGCATTGCGGTCAACAGGATCGGAATAACCTCTCAACACATCGAAATGGGCGATGGCGCGTCCTGCCAAAGCCTGTCCAAGAACCCGATTATATTGTAGCTCATTTTCCGATTTAAAGACATCAACATTATTAATAATAGTATTGGCCTGCAAAATGGCATTATAAGGTTGGCGCCACATAGAGGTGAAATAGGTTCTTTGACGGTCACCCGCATCATATTGCCAGTTATGCACCTGATTAAAATTTACTAACGATTCAATGGTTTCATACACATTATCGGTTAACAAATCAGTAGTAACTCCAAGATAACCATTGTAGTAATCAGGAGAAGCAAAAGCCCCGTACATGCCGCTCAACTGTGATTGAAATGAGGTAAGATCGGGAAATGCGTTATTGGGGGTTAACCCAAATGGATTTTCTAATTCCAGGTCCTTATTACAGCTCACCAATGTAAGCAGCGAAATTCCTGATAGAAGACATATATTTTTTATGGTATGTTTCATAATTCTTAGTTCTTAATTAATTGCCTGAAAATAATTGTATAGAGTATCTATTAAAATCCAACCCTCAGTCCTGCCTGAATGGTCTTCATAGCGGGATACTGCGCACCAGCAAGTACAGTACTGGGTGATTCGGGATCTCTGCCGCTATACTTGGTCCAGGTAAATAAGTTGGTACCAGATGCATATACAGTAAGCGTCCGGATTTTTACATTGCTCAACCATTTAGCAGGTAGGTTGTATGAAAGCGCAATGGTTCTTAACCTTAAAAATGAATTGTCTTCCACAAACCGGGTGGTATTGGCTACGAACACATTTTCTGGTCTTGGAATCTGGGTAATATCTCCCGGGCGCTGCCATTCATTTAGTAAATCCGAATTTATATTATCAAAATAGTATTCAGGATTTTCCAAAAAGTTACGCTCATTATTGAAAATACTCATCCCTGACATATAACTAAATTGAGCATTCAGGGTAATACCTTTCCAACTGATATCGGTACCGAAACCTCCGAAAAAGGTAGGATCACCATTTCCTACTATTGTCCGATCATTTACACTATACGTCTCCGTGAGAGAACCATCAAGTTTACGATATTGGGAGTTACCATTTTGGGGATTTACCCCGGCAAATTCCACCAGATACAAAGACTGAACCGGCTGACCCACTATACGGGCAATATCACCTGAAATTATAGTATCCCGTTGTGTAAGACGGGTAATCTCATTCCTGTTGAAGGTCGCATTGGCATTTAGAGAAATTCTAAAATCACGGGTCTTCACCACATCATAATTAACCGCTATTTCTACTCCTGAATTTTTCAGTGCTCCAATATTGGTAGTTAAGGTATTGAACCCTGTGGTTCTGGAAAGTTCTGTAGGCAGAAACAATTCATCCGTATTTTCATTGTAATAATCCACCGAACCGTTCAGACGGTTACCAAACAAACCAAATTCAATCCCAATATTCAATTTTCTGCGTTCTTCCCACTGTAGCAAAGGATTGGCTGGTGTAGAAACAATAGAACCTAGCACAGCATTGTACAATCTGTTAGCTACAATACCCTGAGATTCGAAAGCCCCTATACCTTCCTGATTTCCAACGGTACCATAACTCGCTTTTAATTTCAATTGGCTTAACCAACTTTTGGTTTTTTCCATAAATAATTCATCGGTTAGAGACCAGGCAGCCCCTACTCCACCAAATGTGGCTTCTCGTTTTTCGGAACCAAATCGAGAGGAGGCATCACGGCGAATATTAGCAGAAAAGAAATAACGATTTTTGAATCCATAATTCAAAACACCGAAATAAGACTCGAGGGCAGCATCTACGCCACCAGTTCTTACACGTGGTAAAAGATCCGAATTAATAGTAGCTCCGGCTTCATTTTGAAAAGGCGATTCAAGCAGAAATACAGTACGACCATTATTCCTATCCTTATTATCAACAGTTTCATAATACACACCCGCATCAATACTATGATCTCCAAAATTTTTAGAATAATTGACACTGGTGGTGTTTGTAGTACGAGCCCGGCTAAAGAAATCCCGTGCAAATGAACTCGTTCTGAAATTGGAAAACTGTCCACTTGCAGGCCGGGGATTAAATCCACCTGCATAGGTTCTGCGATCATTAAATCTCTCTGCATTGAATTGACGGTAATCTACCCCATACACAGTTCTTGCAGAAAGTCCCTCCAAAAAAGGAGCTTTATACTCAGCATAGGCTGAAGCCACTACTCTAAAATCATTACTACTGTTCGTATTCCAAAATAAATCGGTGGTTGGGATCGGCTGAAAACTTTCTGCAATACGAGGGCGGGTAAGGGTAGTGCCACCACGTACAAAGTTTCCTTGCGCATTATATCGGCCATTTACAAAAGGTTGTTCGTATGGATTGGCCCACTGACCTGCATTTAAAGGGCTTCCAATACCAGCATTCTGTTCGCTGGTGTTTTTGAAATTACTAACTGTACCGCTTGTATTCATTCCAAAAGAAAAATTACCTGCATCCTGACTAAGATTAATTCTAGCTGTTACACGGTCAAAACCTGTATTATTAACTGGTCCCTCCTGGGTAAAATAGTTTATTGAAGCAAAATACTTTGTTTTATCACTGCCACCTGAAGCACTGGCATTTAAACTATTGGTTCTGCCGGTGCGGGTGATTTCCTTTTCCCAATCTGTATTGATTCTTCTTAAAGAGTCTATTTCTGCCTGAGGGTAGAATTCCAAACTAGTACCACCACGACGTAACTCATAATCAATTTTTTCGTTGGTATTCATCAATCTGAAATCATTGAAAGTAGGAAAAGTTGACCAACCGGTGTATGCGTCAATTTCAAATTTAGGTTTGCCTGAAGTTCCTCTTTTTGTGGTTACTACAATTACGCCATTTGCACCACGTGATCCATATAAAGATGTTGCTATGGCATCTTTTAATACACTGATATTCTCAATGTCGTTCTGGTTAATCTGTGAGAAATCAGCAGCGGCAATCTGTATCCCATCAACTATAAATAAGGGGCCGGTGGAACCATTAATAGATCCGCGTCCCCTAATAATAATTTCTCCACTACTACCTGGCTGACCAGATGATGCCCTCAGAATCAATCCTGGAGTACGCCCTTGCAAAGCCTGATCGAAGGAGGCAATAGGAATTGCTGCAATTTCTTCTCCCTTTACAGAACTGGCAGAACCTACGAAACTCTTCTTTTGGGCAGTTTTGTAGCCCGTTACCACAACTTCCTCAATATCGTTTGTTGCGAGTTCTAATGCCACAAGGTTGGCATTGCCCAAAGACACTTCTTGGGTTTGATAGCCTGCATAACTGACATTTAATGCTTTGCTACCACCAGGAACATTTACGGAAAAGGCTCCTAAGCCGTCGGCTACAACAGTCACCTTAGATCCTTTCACGGAAATCGTAGCTCCAGCTAAAGGAGTTCCATCCGCTTTGGATACAACTTTACCACTAACTGTTTGCTGGGCGTAAACCTGACCACACACCAAAAAAAGACAGCCTAATAAGGCTATACATAATTTACTCATAAGCTTTAATTACTTGTTAAAAAAATGATTTGATTAAAAAAAAGGGAAATAACTATTAAGATTTATTTCGAAATTAACAGAAAGGATTAGAATTCCTATTAATTTAGTTAAAAATTTTCCTTTTCGTAATCATAGACATAAAAAAACCAGGAAATGTTGCTTCCTGGTAATTTTTTTTTAATTTTTTTATTTCTAATCTCTTCTTCCTAGAAAGATAAACACGTATTGTACCAGTGTGGCAATGGAGGCCAATGCAGCTACCACGTAAGTCATGGCCGCCCATTTAAGCGCATCCTTAGCCTGCTTTTTCTCCTGACCATGCGTTACACCGGAGTTACCTAGCCAGGCAAGTGCCCGGTTACTTGCATCAAATTCAACTGGCAAAGTAACCAGAGAAAATATAGTAGTCAATGCAAATAATACGATACCACCAAGCAATAACATAGGAAAAGTATTGATCAGCAATACCCCGCCAAGCAGTACCCACTGAATAATACCACTGCTAAATTGCACAACCGGTACCAATTTACTCCGCATCTGCAACCAGGCGTATCCCTTGGCATGCTGCACAGCATGCCCGCATTCGTGCGCCGAAACCGCAGCCGCTGCAATGGATCGACCCGTGTAAACATCGGGACTCAGATTGACCGTTTTATTGGCTGGATTGTAATGATCGCTCAAAAAGCCATTGACAGAAATAACCTGAACATCAAAAATACCATTGTCACGCAGCATGCGTTCGGCCACTTCCTTACCTGATAAGCCCGCACTCAAGGGAACCAGGCTATAAGTCTTGAATTTACCTTTCAAAATGGAAGAGACCAACATACTAAGGCCTAAAAACAACAGAGAAACTATTAATATACCCGGAGTCATAATTTGCTTTTTTTATTATTCCATCAAATCTACTACCAAAATTAATATTGTAGCATTTCTAATGCCCAAACCAGCCGCCCACTTGATTAATTTAAGATTCCTATTATAAAAAACTGCCAGAATGACATAGAAATAAATCCACAATGCCAAAATTTAATTTTGAGTTCTGCACCTTATTTGTAATTTAGCGGAAGATTTTTATGGGTTAGTAAGTAAACAGGACTGGTTGTTTCTACAACCGGTCCTTTTTCTTGAATACCGGCAAGTATATAAGTCCCATTTCATTCTTATTTATTGATAATCATTTAGTTATATTTAAGTAGCGTATCTAATCTCACGAATTTTACATGGCAACAGCAAAGGTAAAAACGGCTTTTTTTTGCAACCAATGTGGGCACGAAAGCGCCAAATGGCTGGGTAAATGCCCTTCTTGCAGCCAATGGAACACCTTTACACAGGAGGTTATTGCAAAAGAGGAGAAAACCAAACAGGAAAATAATTGGAAGAGCCTTTCGCCCAACCCACTAGCATCAAAAGGCAAAAAAACACTATTGCTGAGCGATCTGAAATCCGAAGATCTTCCCAGGATTGTTACTCCCGACGCAGAAATGAACCGGGTGCTTGGCGGGGGGATTGTTCCGGGCAGTGTGGTGCTTGTAGCCGGGGAACCGGGTATTGGCAAAAGCACGCTTTTTTTACAAAACGGCCTGCAAATGCAGGGAATGACCACCTTATACATTAGTGGAGAAGAAAGTCCCCAACAAATAAAGATGCGGGCAGACCGCATAGGTATTGTCAACCCTGATTTTTACCTGCTTGCCGAAACCAATACCCAAAGCCTTTTTTCGGAAATAAAGGCTCTGCGCCCCGAAATTGTTATTGTAGACTCCATTCAAACACTCGAATCTCCGTTTATTGACAGCCCCGCCGGAAGTATTTCGCAAATACGCGAATGTGCCGGCGAACTTCAGCGGTTTGCAAAAGAGACCGGCACACCAGTTTTTTTAATTGGCCATATTACCAAAGATGGAGGTATTGCAGGGCCTAAATTACTTGAGCACATGGTGGATACTGTTTTGCAGTTTGAAGGCGACAGACATTACGCCTACCGCATGTTGCGCACCACCAAAAACCGTTTTGGGAGCACAGCCGAACTCGGTATTTACCAAATGGGAGCCGATGGCATGCGACCGGTAACCAACCCAAGCGAAATACTGATGGGTCAAAAAGATGCAGATTTAAGTGGGAGTGCTATTGCAGCATCACTCGAAGGTATGCGACCCTTACTGATTGAAGTACAAGCACTTGTTACACAAAGTGTGTATGGCACCCCGCAACGAACCGCTACCGGATTTGATATGCGCCGCCTACAGCTTTTGCTCGCAGTGCTTGAAAAACGAGGTGGCTTCCATTTTGGGGTAAAAGATGTATTCGTAAATATGGCCGGCGGACTAAGGGTGGAAGATCCTTCCATTGACCTTGCTCTGATTGTAGCCTTACTAAGCAGTTACGAAGACATGGCACCACCAACCAATATCTGCTTTGCAGGCGAGGTAGGATTGAACGGCGAAATAAGAGCCGTAAACCGTATTGAACAAAGAATCTCGGAAGCTTCCCGACTTGGATTTGATAAAATAATGGTAAGCCGTTACCATGCCAAAAACCTCCCCTCCACGGCTGCTCGTATTGAAATTGTGCCGGTAGGGAAAATAGAAGAGGTCTATCAGGCCTTATTTTAAACCAATAAAAACAATCCTTTTATTTAAATCACGACCATTTCATAAAAATCATCAGGTTGGAGGTACTTATTGGCTAGTTGCAGCAATTCTTCTGCCGTACAGCTTTTAATGGCGTGTAGTCCTTCCTGAAAATAGGCCATTGGATCGGCTATACCGTGTTTAACATAATTTTTCCAGCGTCCCATAATTTGAAAAGGCCCATCAAGAGAGGAGAGCATGCCGCCTATCATATAATTTTTTACCAGTAACAACTCTTCTTCATCTACCAATTCGGTACGTAATTCCGTCATTTCGTGGTAGATTTCTTTAATGGCTGCCTCCACCACATCACGTCCTGCCTCTGTACTTACCATCCACGATGTTTGCAGAGTATGGTTCTGTATAAAGCTATGAATGCCATAGGTATAACCCTTGTCTTCGCGGATATTGGCCATAAGCCGGCTACCAAAGAAACCGCCGAACACACTATTGAGTACTTGTGCCTTTTGAAAATCGGGGTGATGTCTGTTGGGGAAATGCCTTGCCAAACGAATGGCACCCTGCACTCCATTGGGATCATTGATGGTACGGATAACCCGATCCTGCGGACGTTGCCCCAATAAGAGTGGCGGGTTAGAAACGGGCCTGTTTTTTGTAAAAGGTAAGGATCCGAAAGCTGCGTTTAACTGTTCCTCAATGTCACCGGGTAACTTTCCTGCCACAAAAATGGCGAGCTCACCCTGCCGGTAATGTTCCTCGTAAAAAGCTACCAACGATTCGCGGGTCAGGGCTTCAAGATCCTCCATCCGGGTATGTTTGCCATAAGGATGGTCGAAACCATACAAGGCTACATCAATATTTCGGTTCGCAATAAAATCGCACTTCAGTAAATTAACCGACAGCTTACTCCGCGTATTTTGTACAAAAAGATCCAATTCCTCCTGCGGAAAAATACTTTCGGTAAAAATATCGGTCACCACCGGGAGCAATACCGGCAGATGTTTGCTAAGTGTATGCAAGGTCATTGATGCCGTTTCAAACTGGCAGGAACGGCTTAAAAAACCACCGTAAAAATCAATCTGCTCGCTGATGGCAAAGGCCTCCCGGGTTTTTGTACCATTTTTCAGCAAATGGTTGACTGTCACCGCGATCATGTTGGCAGACTCCTTAAAATTTCCTGCATTGAATATAAAATCGAGTTGGAGCACCTCTTCTACCCCGGCATCAACCTGATACACCGGTACACCATTATCGAGATAACTGACCCTTATGGAAGGTAACTGCAAATCAAATTCAACAGCATTATGTATAATTGGAGGAGTACTTCTATTTAGAACCATGGAACAAATGATTTTTAGGAAATCGATGCAAATGTAACAGGAACCCGCAAGAACCAATACATTTACTGCATCAGATAGCAGTAATCTATCTTCATTATCCAACAAAAAGAGGAATCCCTGATTCCGGATAAATAAAAAACATGCAATACATTATAAAATTGCTGCCAGCCCGTAAGCGGATTGCCCTGGTAGCACATGATCATAAAAAGCAAGATCTGATTGAATGGGCTACGTTTAATAAAATAGAACTGGCTAGACACGAGCTTTTTGCCACCGGTACAACCGGAAAATTACTGGAGGAATCGCTGGATCGGCCGGTAAAAAAATTACTGAGCGGCCCTTTGGGGGGCGATCAGCAAATTGGTGCTATGATTGCCAATGGCGACCTTGATGTACTGATTTTCTTCTGGGACCCAATGGAGGCGCAACCACATGATACCGATATCAAAGCATTGCTTCGGCTGGTAGCGGTATGGAATTTACCGATGGCCTGTGACCGCTCCACGGCCGATTTTATGCTAACAAGCCCTCTGATGCAACAAGCTTATGAACGCAAAGTGCCAGATTACAGCACTTATTTAAAGAGAGATATTCCTTAAGTGCTTTTCTTAAAACCCCTGATACCGCGTTATACCAATTTCATAACATCCTCACTTACAGAAGTAAACTCAGGTGTAATAAAAATGGAAAGTCTTATATGAGGGACTTTTTGTAGCGCTCATATTAGACTACCGTTCTTTTTGTTAAACCCTATTTTGCAATTGTTGAAACAATGCATAAGGGAAGGGGTTTCACATACGCCCTACTAAATTTAAAGCAGGCTCTGATAAATAAGATCATGAATCCGGCCGCGTATATTGAGCGTAAGCAATTTTCTGTTTTCGCCTCCCTCGGGGTACACCCGGTTGCTTAAAAATATATACACCAATTCTTTTTCCGGGTCTACCCACACACAGGTGCCTGTGTAACCGGTATGGCCAAAGGTGGAAGAACTTACATAAGTGGCCGGATACCTTTTTTCTGGTTCGCGCTCTGCATTGTCTTTTTCGGGTTTGTCAAATCCAAAACCACGCCGACTGATGTCCGACCGGTAACCGGTAAATAGGTCAACGGTTTCTTTCTTAAGGTATTGCCTGCCATCAAAGGATCCTCCGTTGAGCAGCATCTGATAAAGTCTTGCAAGGTCGGATGCATTGCTGAAAAGCCCGGCATGCCCCGCTACATTACCAAACATGGCTGCGCCGGGATCATGAACATAGCCCCACAATAATCCCTGCCGAAATTGCTTCTCGTTTTCGGTAGGTGCCATTTGGCGTTTGTCGAACTTTTTATAAATAAGGTAACTTGTTGTTTGCAGCCCCATAGGTTTGTAAAAAACATCCCGGGCATAAGCATCAATCGATTTTCCTGAAAGACTTTTTACCACCTGTGCTAAAAGGATAAAGTTATTATCGCTGTACACATAACGTGGACCATTCTTGAGTAAATCACTTTGGGTAATCCTTTTATATAATGTATCTACCCAACGCCGCCGCATAAATAATTGGTCGGTAACACTTACAGAAAACCTTCTGCGAAAATGATCATCAAACAACTTGGGTAACGGGGCTCCTTTGGCATCTGTTACTTCCCTGTAAAAGGGAATAAAAGCCACCAATCCACTTTGGTGGAGCAGCATATTTTTTATTTTTATGGTATCCTTGTCGGTTCCTCTCAGCCATGGTAGGTAGCGACCAATAGGTGCTTCCAAATCGAGCAGGCCGTCCTCGTATAGTTTCATCACCGCAATATTGGTAGCCGATATTTTGGAAACGGAGGCAAGGTCGTAAATGGTGCTTGTGCCTACAGGTTCTCCTCCTTCGTATTGCAAATGCCCGTAAGATTGCTCAAATACTTTTTTGCCCTTATGCAAAACAGTAACCACACAACCCGGGAACGCTCCACCAGCAATGCCCTCTTCCGCTACAAGATCTATTTTTTGAAGTATCTCATGATTCATTCCAACCGACTCGGGGGAAACAGGCAGCAAAGCATTCTTTGCCATCAAACCCGATCCGGCACGCCAAAGCCCTACAGAAACGGGAAGTTTTCCTTCGGGGGCAAAAAGACCAGATAACCAATCAAAAGCTGCATGCTGAAAAATGGCATCGTCTTCGTAAGCGACCGCAAGGTTTCCAAACCCGGCTGGGTCAATATATTCTAAAGCATAAGGATTGCCCATTAATACCAGCGTAGCCGTTTTATCTTTTCCCAGTGTCTGTAATCCTGCTTCGAGGGCAGGACTGATGCCAAACCGGGAAGCGGGACTGCGACCAAGTCCGGCCAAAGCAACTACTACTTTTTTATATTTTGATTTTGCAGCCATCTTCAGGGCTTCCGGCAATCCTTCGCCTTTTAAGGAAACATAAACCACATCACCACCACGGTTTTGTATATCGGCCGCAAGTGCCCCATCGGGTGATCCGCCAGCCTGAATCAAGAGAATATCTGCTTTTTCTTTGGGAAAAGGAGACCAGCCAGCTTCCTGTTTTAATAAGGTAAGCGCCTTTTCGGCCACTGCCTTACGCAGCACATCCACCTCTTTGTTTAAGTTGGAATTAAGATTTGTTGTATCAATGATGGCAGTTTTGCCCAATACATAGTCGTATTTAGCTGCCAGTACCCTTTTGCATTTATTGTTGAGTTGATCCCAGGTTAATCTGCCTTCCTCAATTGCCTTTTGGATAGCGGCAATGGTAGCGGGTACATTTTCAGGCAGACACAACATATCGTTACCGGCAATAATGCTTTGCACCGCTGCTTCTCCTCCCGGATAAAATTTGGCTACCCCTTTCATTTCCAGCGCATCGGTAAAAGTTAGCCCATTGTAACCCAACTCATCCCGCATCAGCGTGGTTACATTGTTGTAACTCAGCGAAGTGGCCCGGTTAGCTGTGGTATCAATAGCCGGGATGTACAGATGCGCAATCATAACACTGGCAATTCCATTTTTGAAAAGCTGACGAAAAGGATACAATTCCAGCGAATCAAGCTGTGCACGGGTTTTGTTGATTACGGGTAAATCGTAATGACTGTCTACCTCCACATCACCATGCCCGGGAAAATGTTTGGCGCAGGCCATTACCCCTGCGTCTTGCATACCCAGCATAATACTAGTACCAAAATCAGCTACTTTTTCGCGGTTTTCACCAAAACTCCGGTAGCCGATTACCGGGTTTTTAGCATTATTGTTTACGTCAATTACCGGGGCATAATTTACATGGATTCCCATCCGAAGACATTGATCTGCAATGGCCCGGCCTACACGATATATCAAGGCCCTGTCACTCATAGCACCCATAGTAAGCTGATAGGGAAATGACTGCACCCCGGCAAATCGCATGCCCAATCCCCATTCGCCATCCACCGTTACCATTATGGGAGTTTTGGCCAATGACTGAATACGGTTCAACAATTCCGCCTGCTCATTGGGTGTACCCTGAAAAAGACACACACCCCCAACATTATATTGCTTTACAAGGCTGTCCACGCGGTCATTATAAAAAACAGCCTTACCACCAGATCCCGGCGACGAGGTTCTGATCACCATCAATTGGGCAATTTTTTCCTCATCAGACAATTGGGCAAAAATGCTGTCTACCCAGCGACTTTGCGGGGAAACAGATTGTGCCATAACTATTGTTGAAACAAGCCCTCCCGCCAAAAGGAAGGAGATAGCCAAAAGACGATAGAGCATGTGCTTTTGTAAATTTTTCTGAGCCAAATGTAAAGATTTTAACGGCAGATATACGCAGAAAAAAGCCAAAAAACGCAGAATATCGTAAAGCAATGGGTTTGCAATATAAATAACGTCAGATTTGCCAATATGCATAAAAAACTAATTACTTGTGTGGGCATGCTGCTATCGGCTATGGCCTCTGCCCAAACCAAGCCAGCACTAAAAGATGCTGTGCCATTTGCAAAAACTGTAACAGCAGCGGATCTCAAAACGCATTTATCGGTTATTGCCGGTCCCGAAATGGAGGGACGCGAAACTGCTACCGAAGGACAACGGAAAGCCGCTGCCTACATCGAAAACCATTTTAAAACCCTTGGATTGCTTCCCGGAAACGGCAACAGTTATCAGCAGGATTACCCGCTTTATCAGGACAGTGTAACAAACGCAGGGGTAACCATGAATGGAAAGGCTTTAGTTCCGCAACAGGATTTTTCGGTAAGTCCGGCCAATTACCCGGCCAAAATGGGTTTCAGCGAAGTACTGTTTATCAATTTTGAAGATTCACTTTGGAAAAATGATAAAATCAGTCTGACCGGAAAGCTTGTGGTCTTTTTTTACAAAGGCTTGCAACAGCCCGGACAAAGACGCAGTTTTGGAATGAGCATCAATAACAGACTGGCTCAGGTAATGCAAAGAGGCGCCTCTGCTGCATTGGTGGTACAAGATATTTTTCCGGTGGAACAACCCGATGTTGTAAGTAATTTACAATACGACCCTTATAGCAGTCGGGTAAACATTAATTATTTTAATATATCGCCTGCCATTGCCAAAAGCATTTTTGGCGACCAACAACAAGAAGCAGAGGACAACAAACTGGGAAGCAAATCTTTTAAGAACGAATTCTGGCTGGAATACGATGAGCAAAAACTAGATCAAAAAAGCAGCAACGTGCTGGGTGTTTTGGAAGGAACCGACCTGAAAGAGGAATACCTTTTTATAACCGGGCATTATGACCACCTTGGCAAACGCGGTGATGTAATCTATTATGGGGCGGATGATGATGGAAGTGGCACAGTGGGTGTGTTGGAACTGGCTGAAGCTTTTGCCAAGGCAAAGGCTGCGGGAAAAGGCCCTCGCAGGACGATTGTTTTTATGACGGTAAGCGGTGAAGAAAAAGGATTGTGGGGCAGCCGCTATTACAGCGATTATCCCATTTATCCATTAGAAAAAACCACTGCTGATTTAAACATTGATATGATTGGCCGGCTAGACAGCATCCATATTAAAAATGATACCACCCAATATATTTATCTGGTTGGCGACGACAAACTAAGCAGCGAACTACGCCCCATAAGCGATATGGCGAATAAGTATACCAAGGTTTACCTCGATGGCAAATACAACGATCCTAAAGATCCTCAGCGCATTTACTATCGCAGTGACCACTATAATTTCGCCCGCAAAGGAGTTCCCATTCTGTTTTACTTTAGTGGACTGCACCCCGACTACCACCGTTCAACGGATACAGTAGACAAAATCAATTTCCCCGAAATGGAGCAAAGAGCGAGACTGATATTTTATACTGCCTGGGAAATAGCGAACCGTCAGGATATGCTAAAAAGAGATATACCGTTGACGACACCATCAAGATAATATAAAAGGATTTAAAAAATCAAAAAGCCTTCCTAAACAATGGAAAGGCTTTTTTAATGCTTTTTTTTACACCAGATAAATAATAATACCGCATAAAATAAAAGCCTTGGTAAAAAGATATAATTGAAAAATGCCTTTATCCCGGCTTAAGAGTTATTTCATTAATCGTGCAAGTATAAAGGAAAACTTTTCCTTTTTCTTTAGCAAAACAGATACCCGATTGAACAAATTTTCTATCTTTTACCAAAGAAGATTGCTTTGCCAAACAAGGCATGGTAGCTGATTTCTGAAAATTAATTCAAAATTAAGATATCACATTTAGGTGATAAATGACAGCATTTTTCCTGCTATATTGCCTGTTTCCATTTTGTTCTCATAACCCCTTTCTTTTCATTCTCGAAAAGGGGAAACCGCCACAACCCTTTTTAGGATTACTTCGATCAGCAATGGCCTTTTGTTCGGCTTCAGTTTGAGAATTTGCATCATACACAGTCAGGCAGAAACCCCAGTTAAAAGGTTTCATATTTTCGAAAAGCATATAATCAATCCGGGTAAATAGTCCTCCCCCGGAAGGGTTGTTTTTGTCATTCTTCGCAATGATGTATTGCTCTTTTATATTCCAGGATAGAATGTGATATTTGGTGCCTTTATGCTGTGTCCAAACCTTGGGGGTAATGGTATAACGGATGCCATAGTCATCTACAAATTTTCCTTTAAGAATGGCTGGAATAGAATCATTTGGAAAAAAAGGGTTAGAAAATTGTGGGGTTCCCAAAGCCATCCCCGAAAGGAGCAAAAAAAGTAAAAAAACTATTTGCGTTTTTATCATTTTCAAAAATAGGTAGGTTATCAGGTAAATGTCGGGAAATATATTAGGGAGAGAAGGATATATTTTCCTTTTTGCCTTATTGTTTTCTGGCAGTAAAAAACCTACGGAGGTATCATGACACGATGGATGGCACTCTGCGAGTCTTGATATTAAACATTTTACAATAGAAAAGATTTGATGGTTTGACTTATTGGAAAGTTGGCTATTTCAACTTTACTCATTACCCCTCTGTGTTTCATCTCGCCCTCTGTACCCTTGCGGTTCAAAAAGGCAGGAAAAATCACTCTGCGAACCTTGCGATAAAGCCTTGCACCCTTTGCGTTAAAAACCATTTTGAAGCAGCAGGAAACAAGATAACACAATGGCGACATGCTCTGATTAACCTCATACCCTCAGTGCCCTTTCGGTTCAAAAAAACAAGAAAAATCTCTCTGCGAACCTTGCGATAAAACTTTGTGCCCTTTGCGTTAAAACCATTTTGAGGCAGGAGGAAACAAGGTAACACAATGGCGACATGCTCTGATTAACCTCATACCCCATGCGGTTTTCTGATCCAAAGAAACAAGAAAAATCACTCTGCGAACCTTGCGATAAAACTTTTTTCCCTTTGCGTTAAAAACCATTTTGAAGCAGCAGGAAACCAGGTAACACAATGGATACATGCCCTGATTAACCTTATGCCCTCAGTGCCCTTGCGGTTAAAAAAGCAGGAAAAATCTCTCTGCAAACCTTGCGATAAAGCTT
>JBBQXO010000065.1:0-24077 GCA_038209595.1 Chitinophagales bacterium | reverse complement strand
GAAATAAAGACAATCACCAATAATAATATCACCATGGGCATAGAAGAACTGGTATTGCACCTTACCGAGCAAAAAGGAATTGAAAAAGGAATTGAGAAAGGCCTTGAGGAAGGCCTTGAAAAAGGAATTGCGAAAGGCATTGAGGAAGGTCTCGAAAAAGGCAATGTAAAAGAAGTACGCAACCTAATTACAAAACTAGGATTATCAGACGAACAGGCAGCCGATGTGGCCGGAGTTACTATAGAATTTGTAAAACAGGTACGGGCAACTTTAAAGGAACAGTAACTTGTAGAAGGTTACTTTATGACATCGCTAGTGCCCACCTGAGATCTTTTCTTTTGTTAATGAAATGCATGAAAATTGGGATAGAATACCTTTACCCCACTTTGCCTATAAGCCTTTTATATTGCTTTTAATGGCTTGGGCGAATCTTACGATTTCATTGGACAAAAAAACCATTACATACCCATTACGAGGCTGCTTTATATTTGAAAGAACTAAAGCTGACGCACCGCTCCCCGGGGTACTATCCCGAACCTGATGGCTGCTTTCGGATACAAATATAAAATGTTTTCCGAATCGCTACGTTCTCGGAATCGAACGACGTAGAAAAAAAAAAATATTTAAATAGGCTTTGGTTGATTGCCTGCGGCACTTGTAATGTCGGGTGAAATGAGCTGACTAAAAGGTGTACCGGTATTTAGTTGGTTGGTGATGGAGAAGGCGGCAGTTGGTAGTTGTATTTGGTGTGACCGGCGTGTAGCGGGATGTAGGTTTGGCTTTGGTAAACAAGATCACAAAAAGGTAGGGGTGATTTTTTTTGAATACTTGTCAGATGAAAAAAAATCACAGATCATCAATAAAATTTCTACCTGAATGATTACTTTTACTCTATGTCATTACAATGAGAATCAAATACAGCAATCAGTTGTTTAGGAATATCACAAAACAGTCATTACAAATCATCCATCTTCACTTATGAAAAAGTACGATATCCTATGGAAAGGCATCATTGAAGATATGCCTGTCTTTTTTATCCTGTTTTTCTTTCCGCAGGCTCGTCAGGTGCTGGATATTGAACGCGGCGTGGAGTTTCTGGATAAAGAACTCGAAGAGCTCTTTCCCATGGACAACCCCGACCATCCCCGATTTGTGGATAACCTTCTCAAAGTCTTTACGCTTGAAGGCAAAAAAGAGTGGATACTTATTCATATTGAAGTGCAAGGCTACCCCCATAAAGATTTCGGCAAACGTATGTACACTTATTTCTACCGGCTGCTCGACAGGTATCAGAAACCCGTGACGGCTTTAGCCATTTTTACAGATGATAACCTCAGCTACAAGCCCGACAGCTATCATTACGAGTTTATGGGCACCTCGCAGATGTATACGTTTAATACGTATAAAATATTGGAACAGGATGAAAAAGCCTTGTCACAAGATACAAATCCTTTTGCCTGAGTGGTGTTGACGGTATTAATGGCCATAAAAAACAAAAAAACCAATGATGAGGATTTACTGAAACTGAAAACAGATTTATTCCGTAGCATGTATGCCCGCAATATGGACAAAACCAGCATGCGGCCATTAGCCGGTTTTCTAAAAATGTATATGCATTTTTCAAAACCGGAAAGCTACCGTATCTTTAATAACGAAATAAAGACAATCACCAATAATAATATTACCATGGGCATAGAAGAACTGGTATTGCACCTTACTGAACAAAAAGGCATTGAAAAAGGCAAAGTAGAGGGCAAAGTAGAAGGCAAAGTAGAAGAAGTACGAAATCTAATAACAAAATTAGGATTATCAGACGAGCAGGCAGCCGATGTGGCCGGCGTTACTATAGAATTTGTAAAACAGATAAGGGCAACTTTAAAGAATCAGTAAACCAGTAATTTCCCTGCCGCGTTGTGACCAATAACCGCCATCTCTGGTTCGAACATCAGCATACCAGTGTATAAGAATAAAAATAAGTTTGTCCATTCGCCTTGTATAACGATTTTGATGGAATGGGCACATTCCAAACAGGCTCCGATACTTAACGCATAAGACCCACTAAATGCTTTACCTACAAATAAGTAAAGAACACTTAAATTCTCATATTAATTTTTTTTACATGAATGTTTCCATTTTTGATAACAAGAAAATTATATAATACATAGGGGTTTGAGCTACTATCGAATAATTCTGGACTTTTACCTCCTACTTTGAACTGCCCATACAATAGGTTCAATTTTATCCAGAAGGGATTAAAATGATAAGGTTGGCCTTTTTGCGAGCCTTCACTGACAATATTCACTATTCAGCCTTTTAAAAAAGGGATTATATCAGATTGGGGTTACTTCTTAATCCAATCATTTCTGCATGGCCAAAATGTAATCAAGTAATATAGACACTACAAGCTGAAATTCCGACTGTGGGCTCAATTAACAAGGATAACCCCTGATAAGAATACTATCATAAAAAAGAGAAAACTGATCAAATTATATAATAGCAGGCCGTAATATTAAATTTTTACACTCCTACGAATAAGAAACCCTTCATCGCATCGCCTTATCCTCTATCACACTTGTTTCTAATGATCGTATTATAATTGATATATTCATTTGTATTAAGTCTATACGATCCAATATCCAAATTTTCCCAAATTGGGATTCCCATTTATAGAAAAAAATGCAGTTTGTCAAAATAAATCTCATATTTGGGACAGATTTCTATCAAAAATACCCGAATAAATGCAAGAAGAATTACATATTGTTTTAGGAGCAGCAGGGGGAGTGGGCCATGCTGTTTGTGAATATTTACGACAAAAAGGGGTTCCTTATTTGACTATTCAAAGATCTAAGCGTCCGGACCATGAACCTAGCAGGCAAGCGGATCTTTTGGATAAGGATGCAACCATAGCGGCCTTGCAAGGTGGAACCCATGTTTATCTTTGCACTGGCTTACCTTATGAGTCCTCGCTTTGGGAAGTACAATGGGCCCCATTAATGCAGAATGTTATAGAAGCCTGTCTGTCTTATGGATCCAAACTCATTTTTCTGGATAATATGTATATGTACAGTAATCCTCTGCCTATTCCATTTGATGAAAACACACCTCAAAATCCATCCACAAGAAAAGGAAAAGTGCGCAAGGTGGTCGCTGACCTTTTATTGGATGCAGTAAAAACCAGAAACCTCAACGCGGTAATCGGAAGAGCAGCGGATTTTTATGGGCCAGCAGCGACCAACAGTCATTTTTATTTTTCCTTTCTGGAGCGGATGCTGATAGGTAAAGCTCCCCAAACCCTTTTTAAAGATGATGTACTGCACACATTTGCCTACACAAAGGAACTGGCACAGGCGATGTACTTACTGGCATCAGATTCTGATAACAAAGGTGAAGTTTTTCATTTACCAGTTACTGAACCCGTAACCATTGGCGAGGTAGTGGACATTTTTAATAAAGAAATTGGGACCAAACTTAAACCAATTTATTTAGGCTCGTTTATGGTAAGCTTGCTTTCCTTATTTATTAAACCCATTGCTGAAATTAAAGAAATGATGTTTCAGTTCCGGGAAGATTATGAAATGTCAGCAGAAAAGTTCCTTAAAAGATACCCTTCTTTTGAGGCCATTACGCTAGAGCAGGGCATCCGGGACACGGTAATATATTTTAAAAACCAAAAAAACAATCCTTCTGCCTGGTGATAAAAAAATAAGGGTACTTACAAAAACAAATTGGCCAAGGTTTGCAATCGCATGACACCAAAATAGAGAAGAAAGGCATTATTTGTATATTGTAAATGAGGATATTGAACCTTTAGCATAAAGACCAATCAGGGATTTTAAAGACAGCCCTAATTAAACCGAATGGCTTTTATAGGTGAAATCCTCTGTACATATAGCAAAGGGAGTCTGACAGCCAAAAGACAAATCGTAAAACTTCCCAGGGTAACCAGCATAATTTCAACCGGATGTATGGAAATAGGCACATACGCCACATAATAGGTGAGTTCATCCATTTTAATAAAACCGGTGGCCTGCTGCAGCCAACACAAACCTAATCCCAGAGCGAGGCCACTGCTGACCCCAACCACAGCAATCCACCCAGAATACAACCAAAAAATATGACTAATTTTACGGGGAGCCATCCCGAGGGCTTTTAGAACCCCCACCATGCGGGTTCTTTCCATCACCAAAATCAACAGGCAAGTGATTAAATTGATAATGGCTACTATCAGCATGGTAATGATGACTATTTGCTTTGTTTGGTTTTGAATACCGAGCCAATCGAAAATATTGGGAAAAACCTCTTGAATGGTGAGACTTGTTAACTCAATAGGTAGTTTTTTATCTATATTAAAGGATACTTCTTCAATAGGGGTCCCTGGCTTCATCCACATTTCATAACCACCAATTTGCCCTTCCGGCCATTGGTTCAGTTTTTGAAGAAAACGAATATCTGCCAAGGCAAAATTACGGTCATATTCTTCGATACCGGTATGAAACAGACCGCTTACCCGCATGAGCCGGCTTTGTATATCCTGTCCGTTTCTTATAAAAAAACATTGCAACGTATCACCGGGTTGCACATCAAGCCGGAGAGCCGTTTGATCACTCAATAAAACATCCTTACTATATTGTGGATCAGAAAAATCAACACTTTTGCCCTTGCTGATAAATCTTTTAAAATCGATGTCACTAAAAAGTGAATCTACCCCTTTTATCAGCAATCCTTCGAATTGGCCGCCTTTTTTTAGTACGACTGACTTGATAGCAAAAGCATGGTAGCGGACAATTTCAGGTGTATTGCGTAGCATGCGCTCTGTGGCATCGTTTCGCAGAAAACCTGCTCCCTCTGCAGAAACAGAACGCAAGGGATCCAGCGGCTGAATGCGGGCATCTCCCCAGAAGCTGAAGACCTTATCAGCCACTGCTTCCTGAAACCCGTTTACCAGACTCAGCGTTACAATCATGGTGGCCACACTGAGCCCGGTGGCAGTTACAGCAAGCCGGATAATAAACCTTGAAAAAGAAGGTTGTGCATTGAAAATAATACGTTTGGCTATAAAAAGCGGATACTGCAAAAAGGTAATTTTACAAGTAAAGAAAAGCAATTAAGAGGGAATTGAAGCAAGGTTTTGTATCCCAGGTGCTTAAAAGCTAAAAACCCAGTCGGCAACCGGATTATCCAATTTACGGCTTTGACGTTTATCGCCATCTACCACGTGGATCATATTGATCTGTTCCTTTTTATACTCATACAAAACCGGATTGTGGATCTTAAGGGTTTTAAGGGTTTCCACATTATTAATTTCGAAATAGCACCATACACTTTCCTTTACTCTCTCAAATCCAATATACCTGAGCATTTTTGGCTGTCCATTGACTACAATCTGCATTTTGTTGGTTACATATTTATTGATCAACGAATCCATGTCAGCCATCTTGGGAGGGTTGATTAAGTCAATTTTTAAGCCGGGGGCATACATTTTCAGCGTATTTTCAAAATCATCGGTAAAAACACGGAGACTTATTTCCAAAGTTTTGTCCTGATCATTATGATTGATTTCTGTTACCGATATAAAAAAGGGATGTAGGAAACCGAAAAAACAACTTAACAACAATAGGTTCATATCTCTTATTTTTCCAAAGCAAATTTAAGTCCTTTATTTGCGGCTTTTAAAGGAATCACATATGTTTAGCGATTATTTTTCCATTGGATGGGAGCATATTCTAGCCTGGGGCGCCTGGGATCACCTATTGTTCATTTTGGCTTTGGGAGTAATTTATACCTTCAAAGAATGGAAACAGGTATTGATACTGGTAACCGCCTTTACCATCGGCCATAGTATTACGTTGGCCTTAAGTATGTTTAATGTAATTGATTATTCCGCAGCATGGATTGAGTTTCTGATTCCTTGTACCATTGTTCTGACAGGCATCAGCAACACATTTGTAAAAAAATTCAATCCGAAAGGAATCCGAATCAATTATTATCTCGCCCTATTTTTCGGGCTGATTCATGGGATGGGTTTTGCCAATGGGCTAAAAAGCCTATTGGGTAAAACAGGCTCTGTTCTGATTCCTTTACTTGGTTTCAATGTAGGACTCGAAGCCGGGCAAGTGGTAGCTGTTTTCGTTTTGCTTATTTTTACTTTCCTAGGGGTAAACCTGCTTAAGTTCAACCGCCGGGAATATGTGTTATTTATCTCAGGCGGGGCTGCGGTTGCCGCTTTGATTATGGCACTTGATCGATTGCCATTTTAAAATCTTGAAGTTTATCTGCCCATTAAGGGGATTAAAAAAAGCCATCTTTTTCGCTGAAAAGGATGGCTTTTTTATTTTAGAATATTCTTTAGGGCGTCTCTAAAAACCATTCAGACAAAGCCTTCCAATCTTATAACAACGGAGTTTACTAGTATAAATGAGGATGTCATGAAATTGGTATAACGCAGTATCAGGGGTTTTCAGCAATGCCCTTTATTTAATCAGTTTCTCTTGCTTTATAATATTCCCTTCCTGATCTTTTATCTGTAGGAAATAAACGCCCCGGGTGAGTTCATTTACAGAAAGCATTACGGACCTGTTACCTGAGGAAACCTGGCGAACCAAACGTCCCACCGCATCGAGTAATTGGATCTGATAGTTACCTGTTGGCATCGCTGAAAGGTTAACCATCAATTGATTGTACATAGGTACCGGATAAACTGTTATTACTCCTGCTGCACTCCGCTTCAGCAATACCACCTTGCTATATTCTACCTGTCCATTACGGTCTTCGGTACGAATACGATAATAATTAGCTCCGCTTAAAGGACGCTCATCCGTAAACACTTGCTTTCCAGACTGGATATTAATCAACGTTCCTAAATCAGAAAAATCATTTCCATCCCCACTTCTTTCAACCACCATTTTGGCTACATCGCCCGATAATTCATAGGTTAAAAACAACTGGTTGTTGGAAGGATTAGAAACGCCATATATATCAATAAACCGGACAGGCAAAGTAACGGTGCTGATCAGCGAGGCATTAAAGGCCGCTTTGGTGTTGTAGACACCATCGAAATATAAAAGGTAATTGGTATTGGCTTCAAGATTAGGAATGGTAAAGGTTAAGTTGCCGGTGAAATTACCTGCAAAAACAGGTGCAGGAAAGTTGCCTCCTGAAGGGCAACTGTTGGTTTTATATAAAGTTAATTGCACCGCCGAAAGACCAACCGGAGAAACACAAACGGCTTGATGTTGTACTGGTACAGTCCTATAATTAGAAATGGTCACGTCTAATGAACCCGCATTATTTGTTCTGAAGACCTCATAAACATTATTAGTGACCATGAGTCCATTGCCATTTGTGTTTCCAATATTGCCAATTCCCCTGAAAAAAGGATCTCTTGACCTATCGGAAGTGGCGGCTTCGAGATTGATATTTAAAACGGCTCCGGAAAGGGTTGGCTGAATTGGAAAAACCAAAGGACAATTGTCATTCAATGGACGTTGATTAGGACCTAAAACCATTTCCACATTCGGATTGATACAGGTACCATAGACATTTCCTTGTGGGGTAATGCTATACAGTCCTCCTTGAAGGCTGCTTACATCGAGACTTTTTCTATTAACGCTTAAGGTAGCTGTGGGATGCATAACCGCCCCTGGATTTCTTGTGGTAAAACCACCACTTTGTTCCTGTGGGCCATAAACATGTGCAAGGTTAAAACAATGTCCCAATTCATGAAGTAAAATTGCTTCCAGATCAAAAGTATTGATGCGTGGCAGACAATAAAACACATTAAAAGGCTGACCAATAACTCCTGAAATACCCGTTTTATTGATGACCATATCAAACCCTGTTTTTTGAGAGAAAAGACTACCAGAACATCGTGAATTATAGGAATAAACTACAGCCAGCGTACCATCACCAATAGCTGCTGCACCACTTAACGCAGCATTATTATCAAACATTACAATATTATTTCCATCACCGGCTACAGTTTGTAAGGTAGTGATACCTGCATTAATAGCTGAGACACCCGTTGTTTTTACCCAGGTATCTAATGCTCTCAAAAAACAATCATACGCAGAATCTGCGGTAATATCTGTACCCGAATTGGCAATATTGTTGCTAAACAAAAAAGAATACCCACCCAGCCCATTATGATTCATCAGCCGGGATTCCAAAATATCTCCTGTTGAAGTAAAACTGGCAGTTAAAACCGAAGACACTACCGTTAGCGGACCGGTTGCGATTGTAGTATCTCCTGGTGCCAATACGATAGCAAGATTACCAGTAGCTGCTCTTGAGGGTACGTCTATCACGATCTGATTGTCGGTCCAGGTTTTTACAAGTTTATTATTAAAAGCTACTGCAAATGCAGGTACATTGGCTGTGCTACTGTTTCCGTCTTTAAATACCACCTGATTACCAGCTACTCCGCTTCCAAATCCAGTACCACTGATGGTAAGCCTGTTGTTTGCCGGATCATTATGAGCGCCACCCACTACAAATTGGGGTGAGAAGTTGCTAATGGTGACACTGTTTTGGATAATACCTGGTTTTAGAGGAAGAGCCCGAAAATCAGTATTCAAAACCAGAGGTATTTGGTTGGTTAATTGGATCATTTTAGGATACAAATCCCCTTCAATGGATGAATAGTGCGCAAATGGAGCGTCCGCTTCGGCATGATTTAAGTCGTATTTCAAAAAACCCTGTTGCTCGGTAACTACATCATATAAAGGTTTTCCGTTTATTGGATTGGTCTTAAAATTAAAACGAGTTGGGTTGGTTAGGAAGATTCCGATTTCAGCAGGCTCCATTTCAAGTAAATGACTTGTTTCCACACTAAAATCCCCAACAGATCCACCCTGTGTTAATATTTCGACAGTAGAAGTGGTCAATAATCCTTTGAATACTTTGTAAACTTCGATCGTATTGGATGTGAAAATCATGGTGCGCTCCGGATTCCAAAAACTTTGTTGGCTGATTACTTTACCCTCAAATACAATTTTTGAGGCAGCTACTTTTTCCGGTAGAGACACTTCGTATAACTGGCCAAACGAAACCAACGAAGAAATTAATGAAGTTGAAAAAAAAATTAAAAAACGTAAAAAAGAATGCATAAGCTAGTTTGATTTGAGAAAATGTGAAATAACGTAAATTAAAATCCCGTTTCGTGATAAAAAATTAAAAGTAATTAAGTTTTTTTAATAAAGCTCTTTTATTGAATGGCGAGGTGAAGCCACCCTATATACCTAAAATATCCCTACTTATTGTAAAGACCATTCAATTAAATCAACCTATTCGGGGGATTCGTATACTTTAATTCCTCAAATAAAATAACATCATGCTCCAGTTTATAAAAATTATTCCATATAAATCAAGATTTTTCACATCCTCCCACTATTTTTTGCAGATTCCATACTTTTAGCAGGTTTCTCTTTATTATTGCGTCTTATAGCATATTTATCATCGCTTAATCAAACAACAAAGCAGGTATGAAGCGTTTTTTTGTCGCATTTACAGGACTTTTGGTTCTGTTGAATTTTCAGGTAGTGATTGGTCAGGATATTCAAAATAATCCAAAAAGCAACCATGGTAACAAATTTGAACAACTAGGATCCATATTACCCACCCCAAACGAATACCGGACGGCAAGTGGAGCCCCCGGCCCAAAATACTGGCAGCAAAGAGCTGATTATAAAATTAAGGCAACGTTGGATGAAGCCAACCTGAAACTAACCGGAAAGGAAACCATTACTTATTACAATAATAGCCCGGACGTTTTAACCTATATCTGGCTTCAACTGGATGAAAATGAGCATGACCCTAACGTTGGTAGTGTGGTTTTCAACTCAAGCGGCATGCGTCAGATGATGTCTGAAAGTGGATTGACTGGCATAGATAAAAGAAAAATGCTGGAAGGATATGGCATAAAAATTGAATATATAACAAATGGAGTAACTAATAAGCCAATTCCTTACACCATCAATCAAACCATGATGCGTATTGAAATGACTACACCGCTGAAACCAGGTGCTCAGGTTGTTTTAAATATTGGGTGGAACTATAAAATCCCCGATCGTCAAACAATTGGTGGTCGTGGTGGATTTGAATATTTCCCCGAAGATGGCAACCATCTTTTCACCATGACTCAATGGTTTCCGAGGCTATGTGTTTACAGCGATTTTCAAGGATGGCAGCATAAGCAGTTTACCGGTCGTGGTGAATTCGCACTCACTTTTGGAAACTATGATGTAGAGGTAACGGTACCTGCCGATCACCTTGTAGCAGCTACCGGAGAATGTCAAAACTATCCTGAGGTTTTATCTGCAGCTCAGTTAAAAAGATGGCAATCTGCACAAAGCAGCAAGGAAGTAGTGGAAATTGGTCTTTTGCAGGATGCAGTAAATGCTGAAAAAACAAAAAGTGCAAAAACGAAAACCTGGCGCTACAAAGCGAGCATGGTTCGTGACTTTGCCTGGACAAGCAGCCGCAAATATATCTGGGATGCTATGCCTGCAACGGTAGAAGGTAAAAAGGTAATGTGTATGAGCTTTTACCCCAAAGAAGCTTACAACCTCTACCGCAAGTACAGTACCAAAGCAGTAGCACACACCATTAAGTCATATAGCAAGTTCAGCATCCCCTACCCTTACCCGGTTGCCCAAAGTATTGAGGCAAGCAATGGCATGGAGTATCCGATGATTTGCTTCAACTACGGAAGAACCGAATCAGATGGCACTTATACCGAAGCCACCAAATACGGCATGCTAGGCGTTATCATTCATGAAGTGGGGCACAACTTTTTCCCCATGATTGTGAATAGTGATGAGCGTCAGTGGAGCTGGATGGATGAGGGTTTGAATACTTTTGTGCAATACCTGAGCGAAGAACTTTGGGATAATAAATATCCAAGCCGTCGTGGACCAGCCTTTGGCATAGTAGATTACATGAAGCTGCCTAAAGAGCAATTGGAACCTATAATGACCAACAGTGAAAATATTGTAAACTTTGGACCGAACGCCTATAGCAAACCGGCTACCGGGTTGAATATATTGCGGGAAACTATAATGGGTCGTGACCTGTTTGATTACTCCTTTAAAGAGTACAGCCGTCGTTGGGCGTTCAAGCATCCCGAACCAGCAGATTTTTTCCGCACAATGGAAGATGCAAGTGCAGTTGACCTGGATTGGTTTTGGAGAGGCTGGTTTTATGGCATTGATCCGGTGGATATTTCGCTTGACTCTGTGGCTGTGTATCAGGTAGGAGACGGCGGTGGAATGACCATGCGCAGAGGCCGCTCTGATTCTATTGGAATCGCCAAACCTCAGATCAACAGTTTTGAAGATATCAGTAAAATTCGCAACCGGGATGACAGGCGTATCCGGTTTCAAGCAGATGTTGATACAAGTCTGCGTGATTTTTACTGGTACTATGCCCGTGGGCTAAAATCTATTGATGGCACCCCGGTGTTGATAGAGCGCCCTGTTCCGGAAATGATGACCGGTGAGGAACTGGCCGAATACAAAGGCAAATATTTTTATGAGTGCCATTTCACTAATAAGGGGGGATTGGTAATGCCATTGATTGTTGAGTTTACTTTTGAGGATGGCACCACCATGGTGGAAAAAATTCCTGCGGAAGTTTGGCGCCTCAATGAAAATGAGGTAACCAAAGTCTTTATAATGGATAAAAAGGTAACCAAAATAATGCAGGATCCTATGCGGGAAACTGCTGACATTGATGAGTCGAACAACGTATGGCCAGCAACCGATGTTAAAATGACCCGATTTCAGATATATAAAGGAGGGGGTCGCAGCCGAAATGCCGGTGGTGGCGGAGTTCCCAACCCTATGCAACGGGAAAAGAAATAGAAAAGATTAAAGTTTTAAAAAAAGAAGGACACCCACAAAAAGAGTGTCCTTCTTTTTTTAGGTAAATAATTTAGCATTACCCCGCCTATTTGAAAGGCACTGTTTGTCTGGTTTTTCGTTCTTGGAAAAAAACATCGTAAACTTTACAGTACAAACTGTGTTAATTATTTTTTCTCTGGATATGGCAAAAAGATTGACAGATTGATTCATCCTGCGGTGAAAAATATTTCATTAATAACAAAAACATTTCAATAATTCTCGTTCTATGCAAGCATCCTGGATCAAAGGAAACATAACCCTTATAATATGCCTCTTGTTGGGCTTACTATCAATGGCGCAAAAAAATAGCAGTATATCCGGCAGAGTTATTGACAAAAGCACACAACGTGCTTTGGCTGGCGCTACCTTACAATTATCTCCTGGGAATGCAGGAACGATTACCGATTCCATTGGAAATTTTCGTTTTACCAACCTCGAACCCGGAAGCTATTTATTAAGGATAAGCAGTATCAATTATAATGACTTGGTAAAGAGTAATCTTGTAGTTACAAGCGGTAATGAAATTGTGCTATCGCTTGAAATGGAACCAAAACCAACGAATCTGGAGGGAGTGGTGGTTACCGGCCGGCGTGCCAACGTACGTGCCGCAAGTCTTGAAAATCCGCTGAGTGTGCAAAGGCTTACGAGCGAAGACATCAAGGCCAATCCGGGAGGAAATTTCGATATCAGCAGAGTAATTCAATCGCTACCTGGAGTGGGCGGAGGTGTTGGTGGAGGTGGATTCCGTAATGACATCATTATACGAGGAGGAGCTCCCAGTGAAAATGTATTTTACCTCGATGGTATTGAAGTTCCCATCATAAACCACTTTGGTACACAAGGTGCAGGTGGCGGACCACAGGGTATCTTAAATGTAAGCCTTATAGAAGATGTAAAACTGAGTACCTCGGCTTTCGATGCCCGATACGACAATACCCTCAGCAGTGTATTTCAGTTTAAACAAAAATCAGGCAACCCTAACAGGCTTCAAGGTAATATAAGGTTAAGTGCAACGGAACTTGCAGCTACTTTTGATGGACCCATAAGTAAAAAAACAACCTTTATTGCATCCGTTAGAAGAAGCTACCTGCAATTATTATTTGAAGCGCTCGATCTGCCCATACGACCAAATTATTGGGATTATCAGTTTAAAACCACTACGCGCATTGATGAGAAAACAACCCTGAGTTTCCTGGGAATTGGAGCGATTGATGAATTTAAGTTTGCGGCACCCAAAGAAGCAACCCCTGAAAAATTATACAGCATCAATAGCAATCCCCTCATCAATCAGTGGAGCTATACCTTTGGTGCCACCCTTAAGCGGTTAACAGATAACGGATATTGGAACCTGAGTATCAGCAGAAATGCCCTCGATAATCGGGCCGACCGGTTTGAAGACAATGAAAACCCGGAAGAAGCAGAAAGAACCCTAGGCATCAACAGCCGGGAAACCGAAAATAAACTTCGATTTGAAGTCACCAATAATTATAAAAGCTGGAAATTCAGTTATGGTGTTATGGCACAATATGTTCAATTCGACAACCGTTTTTTCCAGCAGTTTCGACCAGAATTAAAGGATGATCAGGGAAATACAATCCAACCTGCCATTGAACTCAACAGCAACACGAATGCAAACTTTATAAGATATGGAGGCTTTGCACAAGCAGGTCGTCGCTTTTTTGACAACCGTTTATCCTTAAATCTTGGGCTTCGTATGGATGCAAACGGGTTGGAAAATAGCGAATCAAATCCTTTGAAACAGTTAAGTCCCCGTATTGGTGCAAGCTATTCGCTATCCAATAAATGGAGTTTAAATGCCAGTTATGGCGTTTACTACCGGTTGCCAAGCTATACCCAGCTAGCCTTTGAGCGAAATACCGGTAGTGGCATCCAAACAAATCCTGGTAAATATATTCGCAGTATTCATTATGTAACCGGTTTAGAATTTTTACCAAGCCAAACCACCCGGTTTACTGTAGAAGGGTTTTACAAAAAGTACAGTAACTATCCGGTAAGTATCCTCGATGGAATCAGCCTTGCCAATAAAGGCATTGAATTTGGAGCCATTGGAAATGAGCCTGTGAACCAGCAAGGAGAAGGCCGCGCTTATGGGATTGAATTTTTTGCACAGCAAAAACTAACCAATCGCTCTTTCGGTATATTCAGTTATACGCTTTACCGCTCCGAATTTTCCGGAATAGATGGACGATTAATTCCTGCAAGCTGGGACAACCGGCATTTACTTAGCATTACCTGGGGCTATAAATTTAATAGAAACTGGGAACTTGGTTTAAAATTCCGTTATCAGGGAGCAGCCCCTTATACCCCATTTGATCTTGCTGCAAGCCAATTGAATTTTCTGACATTGGGTAATGGTATTCTTGATTATTCAAGAACAAATACCGAAAGTTTACAGGCTTTTCAATCAAGCGATGTACGCATTGATAAAAAATGGAATTTTAAAAGATTTACGTTAGATTTATTTCTCGATGTACAAAACTGGTATATAGCAACGAACCCCGGCTTGCCACAATATACTTTTGAGCGCAATGCTAATAATACTGCCTTTTTAACCACAGATGGGTTACCGATTCAACAAAATGGCAGCAACGCCATACCATTTATACTGGCCAATAACGATCCAAGTGTCCTACCAACATTGGGTTTCATTGTAGAGTTTTAAACAGCTCTATTGTGTAATTTATACATCAATTAAATAAGGAGTTCCGTTCGGACTCCCTAATTCGTTAAGGAAATACATATAATAAAAATATATCTTTGTAGTCAATTATACCCTTTTGTAAAAGTATTTATAGCCCTATAAAATATTATTTTAAACGTTTTTTTATTTAAAATATCTTATAGAAAGACTTAACAAATCTTTTCAATAATCAGAAGGAATTCTAACAGTTCATAGACAACTATTCAGAAAAAAGAGGTGTTAGCTTTATCAAACAAAAACATTTTTATGAAAACACCATTAAAAACCACAATACAAATTGCATTTGGTCTAAGCCTTCTGAGTGCTGGATTTATCGGATGTCAGAAAGATGAGACGCCAACTACTCCCGCAACCGTTGTGGATGTTATGAGCGCAAATGGTTTTACTACATTGGTGGGTTTGGCGGTAGCCGCTAATCTTGGTCCTGTACTTACAGGTGATGGTCCTTTTACAGTATTTGCTCCAACCAATGGAGCCTTTACTGGCGTAACTGCTCCATCAGGCACGGCACTCAGTAACTTGCTTACCTATCATGTAATTGGCGGGCAAGCATTAACTGCGGCCAATGTAATCAGCCTGAGTAATGGAAACCTTATTAAAGTTACTATGGTTAATGCAGATAGCACTTTTATTAAAGCATCTTCTGCAGGTGTATTTGTTAATGGTATTCAGGTAACAGATCCAAATCTGGAAGCAGATAATGGTATTGTACATGGAATAGATCGTATTTTATTTCCTCCCACCGGCAATATTGTAGCAACTGCCCAAGCTATTCCTGGTTTCGATTCTTTGGTAAAAGCAGTATTACAGGTTAGTGGTCCTGGTACAACTGGACTTGACAACATCGCTGCAGTATTAAGTACCATGAATGGCCTGACTGTATTTGCCCCTACCAATCAAGCTTTTGCTGATTTGTTTGCAAATCCACTTTTTCCATTCCGTAGCATCTCCCAAATTCCCAACGCTACCTTAAGGGCGGTACTTTTACATCATACCGTTACAGCAAGAGCATTTAGCAATGATCTTGCCAATGGAAATATTGCCATGGCTAATGGCAGCAATATTACCGTAGCAGGGGTGGGTACCCCCAATATTACTGTAGATGGAAGCGGAACCGTTTTTAATAATGTGGCTGCAGGAATTGCCTTAACCAATGTAATGGCGCGTAATGGTGTCATCCATGCCATCAACAAAGTGTTGATTCCATAATTTATTGAATCTAAGTTTACATTAAAAAGCCATTGTTTCTTTTATGAAACAATGACTTTTTTTATTGTAGAAATGACAGCACAAGGAATTAATTACACTTGTAATACTATTAAAATGATGGCGACTATTTTTCAATAAACCCTGCTATCCAAATGTTCATCAAGATCGAGCAAACTAATCCCCTTAGACCACCAATCAGGGGCTTCTTTGCCTTTGAGATGTGCATCAAAAAACTCCATCATCCGAACAGCATAGTCCTTCCGGTTTTCCATTTTACCCAATCCATGGTTTTCTCCTTTATATTGAATCAGCACAACCGGTTTTTTTAAACGGCGTAAGGCGCTGTAATATTCAATTCCCTGGGTAAAATCTACCGCACCATCTTTGTCATTATGCAACATCAAAAGCGGGGTGTTTACCTTTTTCACATGATATACAGGGGAATTGCGCAGATAGGCATCCCAATTCTCCCATGGAGCCCCCTTGAAACGTCCTTGTGATGCTTCGAAAATGCTCATATTTCCATTCCCACTGTTCCAATAAATGAGGTCATACATACTCACCATATTGGTAAGAGGCGCCCCGGCAGCAGCGGCTTTAAACATATTGGTCTGCGTTACCAAAAAAGCAGTTTGGTAGCCACCCCAACTATGTCCATGGATACCTATTTTCTCCGCATCTATTACCCCTGTTTTAATGGCTTCATTTATAGCTGGCAATACACTCCAAACCGCACTCATACCAGGATCATCAATTTTGTAAACGATATCTGGAATAAATACAGCATAGCCGTTGCTCGTGTACATACCAGTATTCCAGCCAGTACCACTAAAACCCGGATTGCTCCAGTTGTGCAGGGTTTGGCTTAATTTCTCATAATAATAAACCATGGTAGGATATTTATTACCCGACACATAACCCGCAGGCAAAAACAAGGCCCCTTGTAAGCTATCGCCTTTATCACTTACATAGTTCACCAACCGCACCCCTTTGCTCCACTGATACTTTTCTAAATCAGGTGCATTTTTTGTTACCTGTTTTGCTCCAATTAACTTCGTATCCTTTGTAAAAAAATATTCCGTTGGAGTAGTAAAAGATTCTTTGCTAAAAGTAAATGCGGTTGCATTCTTTGCTTTTGACATCCTCGCTATATTACCATCTTCCCAAAGCAAAACCTGCACACCAGCCTTTAGTCCTTTGGAGGATGCATCTATAAGCCCGATACCGCTTTTTTTATTCCGCTCTCCGTACATTCTTACATACATAGGCTGTGTGAGGTCAATCCCTTTTTCTTCCGGATCAAGACTAACACGATATTGATAACGGATACCGGCAGCCCGTCCGTTTTGGGTAATATTGACTGCTTTTTCTTTAGTGGCAACCGGCACCTGCCAGATATCCCAAAGATCCCTTATCAGAATGTATTTGCTATCGGCACTCCAATCAATCATTGCCGTTAATGGCTTTATTACATTGTGATCATCTTCAGTATTTACAAAAGAAGCCGGCACGGCTTCAGTAATGTTGGCATGTGTTTTGGCAGCAATATCATACACATAATAATGACCATCTTTTCCGTAGATTAACTTTTTACCATCCGGCGAAGCCCTTGGGTAGGAAGCAAATGAGGGAAGATAAAAATTTTCAAACAACAAAGTAGATTTCCCGGTATTTAAATCAACCAGGTAAAAGTCCTGATAGTTCTGTCCATTCAGATTCTGATCAAGTTCATACAGGCTGTTATCCGTAGCCAGCGCATATTGGTGTTTAGCCAGCGGAGATAAGGATCTTACCTCTTCCTTATTCAGGGTTAGATATTGCTTGTTTCGGGTATCATACATGCCCCAGTAATAAAAATTCTTATCCTGATTCTGAAGTACCTGTTGACGGGCCTGCAATCTTTTATCCTTCCAATGCCAGATGGTCATATCAGGTTTAACCGTATCCATTTTTTCGGCTCCCTTTGCCTTGCTGCCTGATTCAATTTTTGCAATAGCTTTTTGTAAATCGGCCAGATTTTTAATAGCTGTATCCGCCTTTATTTTAGCCAGTTTTTCAGCCTCGTCCATTTTTACTGAATCCTTATTCTCTGCTTCTGCGGATGCTTTTGCGGCAGGTTCCTTTTTTGCCAGTTCCCATTCATGAATACCAAAAAGTAAACGGGTAAGATCTTCCGTCCACAACGGGCTTTTATTGGGACTGATGGTCATTTCTTTAGGAAAAGAAAGCGAGTCCTCCAACGGATCATAAACAACGATGGTTGGATTGATGCTGATATCTTTTACGCCGATTACTTTTCCAGCTTCCTGCTTATATTTTTCATCTTTCACCATTTTCAGCAAGGCAAAAGCAGTCCCTTCCTCATTCCAGTTCAACGACCGGTAAGTAGCTTTATCACTTTGAATAATGACCACTTTTTTATCTGCTATCTGCATGAGGTGCAGTCCGTTGCCGGCCTGATTGCCCGCATCAATGGTGTAAGCCAGCCAATTACCCTTTTTGTTGAACTCAAATTCGGATACATTACCAATATTCTGGGTTTTGCCCGATGTTAATTCCAGCAGTAAAAAGTCGCCTCCTTTACCGGAGCTTCCTTTTTCTCGAGCCATTACCATTCCCAAATGTGTAGCATCCATGCCATTGAAAGCATAATTATTGACCCTGTCATACATCATCTTTTTCTGGGTAGCAAGCTCCAACACATACAATTTATCATAAAGTGTTTTTCCACCAGATTTGGCAGTGGCCTTTTCGTCGTTATTTTTAGGTGTTTCCTTAAATGCAAACCATTTACCATCTTCGCTAAAAACCATCGAAAGGAAATTACTTCCTCCAATAGGGAATTTATGAAGGGTGGTATCGCCGGTTTTTTGCAAATAAAGTTCGCCATCGCCATCCACAGGTACAATACCATAAGCTACCCATTGCCCATCGGGACTCATTACCGCCCCATTGGGCGCAAGGGACCGCCATGCTGGCACATCTAGCCAACTAATGGGTTTCGGGCCGTTTTGTGCAACTGCAAACCCGGTATAGCCCACCATTATAACCAAGAACCATAATGGTTCAAACCTTATCGAATACCTTTTCATAAAAGAAAAATTTAATTTGATTCGGACAAAATAGCGAAATAAGCAAAGCAGGCAATAAAACAATTGAAAAAGTCGAAAATTTTGAAAATTAAAAATTAAAAACCGTGACATAAATCACCAATAAAAAATAAAATAATTTTAATTTTTACATCATGCTTTTACAAAGTGACTTCATTTCTTTTTTCTAAACGACAGCGGCTATTGCCGCTTTTTTTAAACCTTTTATTATGGACGTAGAAATATTATCGAGGCTACAATTTGCTTTCACTATCTCCTTTCACTACATATATCCACCACTTAGTATAGGGCTGGGGGTAACGATGGTTATTATGGAGGGGCTATACCTGAAAACCGGGCTAAAAGTGTATGAAGACATGACCCGTTTTTTTGTCAGAATCTTTGCGCTCATTTTTGGGATTGGGGTGGCTACAGGTATTGTAATGGAGTTTGAATTTGGCACAAACTGGGCAACTTACAGTAAATATGTAGGAGATATTTTTGGAAGTGCATTGGCAGCCGAAGGTATTTTTGCCTTTGCCCTCGAAAGCGGCTTTTTAGGAGTATTGCTTTTTGGTTGGAATAAGGTAAGCAAACGCGTACACTTTTTTAGTACCATCATGGTCACCTTAGGTAGCATGTTCAGTGCTATATGGATAGTGGTGGCCAATAGCTGGCAGCAGACTCCAACCGGTTATAAGATTGTAGGGGAAGGCATGGAAGCCCGGGCCGAGATTACTGATTTCTGGGCGATGGTCTTTAACCCTTCTTCGGTGGAAAGAATTTTACATGTATGGATCGGAGCCTTTTTAGCAGGAGCTTTCCTGGTAATGAGTATTGCTGCGTGGTACATCATCAAAAACAAGCACCTCGATTTTGCCAAAAAAGCCTTTAGCATAGGGCTAATCGTCGCCTTGATTTCATCTTATGCCCAATTACTTACCGGCCACTCTTCAGCGGAAGTAGTAGCCAAATACCAACCTGCTAAACTTGCTGCCATGGAAGGTCATTGGGATACAAGCAGTGCGGCAGATTTGTACTTGTTTGGCTATATCGATAAAAAGAATGAAACAACAAAAGGGGTTGCCATCCCCGGCGGATTGAGTTTTATGCTGAAGCAAGATTTTGAAGCTCCGGTAACCGGTCTGAAAGCCTTTGCAGCAGCGGATCGCCCCGGCGGTATGAACATTACATTTCAAAGCTATCATATCATGATATCCATTGGAATGTTCCTGATTGCGCTCACAAGTTTTGCTGGTTTTCTTTGGTGGAAAGGCAAACTATTCGATAAACGCTGGCTGATGATTGTATTTGTATGGGCGGTTTTTTTGCCACAGATAGCCAATCAGGTAGGCTGGTTCACCGCAGAAA
The DNA here is from genome assembly GCA_038209595.1 of Chitinophagales bacterium. Classification (GTDB taxonomy): domain Bacteria; phylum Bacteroidota; class Bacteroidia; order Chitinophagales; family Chitinophagaceae; genus Phnomibacter. Next base: position 3,789 of record JBBQXO010000065.1, on the reverse strand, counting down.
CCGGTCGACAGCCCTGGGTGGTATATGGCTTGCTGCGCACAAGTGATGCGTTATCGCAGAGTGTTACCGCCCATCAGGTTATTTTTTCGCTGGTATTATTCACACTGGTTTATCTTTTGCTGTTTGTATTATTCATTTACTTGCTCAACAAAAAGATAACCCATGGACCAGGCGGCACTCAAGAAACGCTTCACAACAGCAATCAACAGGATATGGTAAAAGGGATTTTTGGTAGTAATGAAGACACTACGCTCACAAAATGATAAATCTAAACCGATGGAAACAATATTTGGGATTGAATACAGCACACTTTGGTTTCTGGTAATAGGGGCAACGTTTACAGGTTATGCCATACTCGATGGATTTGATTTGGGTGCTGGAGCTGTTCACCTTTTTTTTAAGAAAGAACAAAGCCGAAGAATAGCACTGAATGCAATCGGACCTGTTTGGGATGGCAACGAGGTATGGTTGGTAATTGGTGGGGGATCGCTTTTCGCGGGCTTCCCAAAAGTTTATGCAGCTGTTTTTTCCGCGTTTTATATTCCTTTTATGCTTTTCCTGATAGCACTTATTTTCCGAGCCATCAGCATCGAATTCCGAAGCAAGGAACCCATGCTATGGTGGCGTAAAATGTGGGATGTTTCCTATTCCATTTCCAGCATCGTAATTGCGCTGGCATTGGGGGTGGTTTTGGGTAATGTATTGCTGGGGCTTGCCATTGATCAGAACGGAAACTATCAGGGTAAAACGTTGGATTTCCTAAACCCTTTTGCTATACTAACCGGAATTACCACACTAGCCTTGTTTATGATGCATGGCGCCATTTATCTGGTAATGAAAACCGAAAAAAGACTCTATACCAAACTCACACTGATTGTACGTGATACTACCGTATTTTTTGTTATTATGATTTTATTGTTATCTTTTTATACTCTGCTTTATGTTCCGCATCTTACCGAAAGTATAAAAAGTAATCCGTGGCTTTTTGTTATTCCTATAGGCATGGTATTATCCACTGCCAATGTAGCCCGCCGTATTTCTCAACAGCGGTACCGGCTTGCCTTTTTATCTTCCGCTATCAATATTGCGTTATTAATTGTTGTAGTGGCCATTAGTTTATACCCAAATATTGTAATTTCTACGCTTGATCCAACCTATAACCTTACGGTACAAAACGCCTCTGCTTCTTCAAAAAGCCTCGGTATTTTACTTATGGTAGCCGCTATAGGAGTACCGTTGGTTGCTGCTTATACTACCTTTGTATTCTGGACTTTTAAAGGAAAAGTAGAACTTGATGAAATGAGTTATTGAGCGATTTTTAATGTTTGCTACCTATTCTTTTTTCTTCCAATGCAAAAACCATTTTTCCCCGGCAAATACCAAAACGATGCCGACTACTGAAACAATAACAACAAAAACATCCGAACTGGCTTTAATCCATAAAAAAGCAATTAATACAATGAAGTCGAGCAATAATGCGGTAATCAATATTACCCCATTAGCCTTTACCTCTTTTCTTAAGTTTTTAAAAACACCCCAATGAACTATCATGTCCATCACTAAGTAGAAAATTGCTCCAATGGAAGCGATACGGGACAAGTCGAAGAAAATGGTTAGAGCAATAGCAATGACAACAATATATACCAACATGTGTTTTTGAATGCTTCCTGATATTCCAAAACTGCTGTATGGTATAAGCTCCATATCTGTTAGCATGGCGGTCATACGAGACACGGCAAAAATACTGGCAATGACTCCGGATATGGTAGCGATTATTGCTATTCCAACTGTAAAATAGAGTCCATAATTTCCAAAAGCTGGTCTTGCGGCCTCTGCTAAAGAGTAATCTTTTGCTTTAACTATTTGTGAAATGGATAAACTGGCATTTACAGAAATGGCAACTAAAAAATAGACTATTGTACAAATGACTAATGAAATTATGATGGACCTACCGACATTTTTATGCGGTTTAGTAATTTCTCCCCCACTATTAGTGATGGTTGTAAATCCTTTATATGCCAATATAGAAAGCGCAATAGCTCCAATATAACTAGGAGCAGAATAATTATTTGTATCACTGGAAACCGGCAGTAAATCATCTAAAGTAAATTGGGCTGCCCACAAACCGCCTATTGCAAATACAATGATCCCTGCTATTTTCACTAAAGCCATAAATTGGGAGGATTTCCCGATAACCTTATTTCCCGATACATTAATAATGAATGCAAGTATCAATAAGGCGACACCTAAAACTGGCACCCAAAGAGAACCCTCTTTCACATTAAAAAGCTGCATGGTATAAGACCCAAAGGTTCTTGCCACTAAGCTTTCATTTATAATCATAGAAAGTGCCATCAATACAGAAGCTGCAGCGGTAAGCGTTGTTTTGCCATATGCTTTCATTAAAATCATGGCAATACCACCTGCAGAAGGGTAAGCATTAGAAACTTTAATATAAGAATATGCACTGAACCCGGAGATAATAGCCCCAACAATAAAAATATAGGGGAACCATGTTCCGGATAATTCGGCTACCTGCCCTAACAGTGCAAATATCCCTGCTCCAATCATGACCCCGGTGCCAAGCGCTACTGCACCTTTGAGCGTTAAACTGTCTTTTTTGTAGTTTTCCATTTTTGTATTCTTTCTACATATTCATTTTATCTGTTTGTTGTTTAGGGAAAGGGAGCGCTCTGGGAAATTCATTATTTCATTCTGCTTGAAAGAATTTGATGCTAATTTACTAAATCTATTTTTCCTGATGTAGTTTCAAGATTATAGAGGCACCCACTATCATAAAAAATATGATTGGTTTTAATCTTGCCGGTTTTTAAAATACATAGCCATACAATGGTTATGCAATGGAAATCAAAGGCTCTAAATAAACGTCCTGTATGGTGTTTAAAAGATGGATACCGTCCTTTATTGGTTTTTGAAAGGCTTTTCTTCCTGATATTAACCCGGTGCCACCTGCACGTTTATTAATGATTGCCGTAATCACAGCCTGTTTCAAATCTGCTTCCCCCGCCGAAGCCCCACCTGAATTGATTAACCCTGCCCGCCCCATATAGCAATTCAATACCTGATAACGGCATAAATCAATCGGATGATCCGATGATAAATTGGTGTACATATGCTCATCTAATTTGCCATAACTGCTATTACCTGTATTTAACGCTTTGAAACCGCCATTGATTTCAGGCAGTTTTTGCTTGATGATATCCGCTTGTATGGTTACGCCCAAATAATTTGCCTGACCGGTAAGGTCTGCTGAAACATTATAATCTTTGCCATCATTTTGAAAAGCCTCATTACGCAAATAGCACCATAAAATAGTTGCCATACCTAAATTATGCGCTTCCTCAAAAGCGTGGGCTACTTCTGTAATTTGCCTGGCTGATTCAGGTGATCCAAAATAAATGGTTGCGCCTACTGCGGTGGCTCCCAGATTCCATGCATCTTTTACTGAACCAAACATAATCTGATCATACGTATTGGGGTAAGTAAGTAATTCGTTGTGATTGAGTTTAACAATGAATGGAATTTTGTGCGCATACTTGCGGGCAATCATTGCCAACCCTCCAAAGGTGGTAGCAACTGCGTTACAACCTCCCTCCATCGCCAGCTTAATAATATTTTCAGGATCAAAGTAAATAGGATTGCCAGCAAATGAAGCGCCGGCACTGTGTTCAATCCCCTGATCGACTGGAAGTATAGATAAATATCCGGTGCCTGATAACCTGCCATGATTAAAAATCTTTTGGAGGCTGCAGAGGGCAGGAATATTTC